>NZ_JAJBJC010000260.1 GCF_021811825.1 Candidatus Anadelfobacter sociabilis
GAATTTATTATTACAGAGATTCTAAAAAAAGCAAATAATCTAATACATGGGATAGTTTGCGGCGCTGGCTTGCCATTTAAATTAGCTGAAATTGCTGCAAAATATTCAGTTTACTATTACCCAATAGAAAGGTTAACCAATAAATTATCAAAATTTTAGAAGAAATGAGTGCTATTAAAGTACTGAAATTCATCTGCTGCTTAAGAGAAGAGAAAGCAGAGGACAAAACTATCCTACCCAAATCAAGAAGGAAGGTAAAGCTTGAAGACGCAACAAAATCAGGCTCAAATTCTGAAGTTGTTCTAGATGCAGAATTCAAGAAGATTGTAAATGAATTAAAGAAAACTGAGAGTTTTAATGAAATATGCAACCAGTCAAGCAAGTCTCCAGAACAGATAATAAATCTTGAGAAATCACTTAGAAAAGAATTAGCAAAGCTAAAGTACGTAAAGATCATTTTATCGTTAAGTTGTGCAAGTTAGATTCATTTTGTTATTTATTATAAGTTATTATAATCCCATCTAATTCTTACATTTAAAGAGAAATGAAAAAGCATAAGGATTGCAAAATAAAAAATTGCCAAAATGAGAAAGAACTTAAAAATGCTTCCCAAACGATTTTGAGGCAGCATATAAACGAATTAAAGAGGCAGAAAGAGTTTAATAGCTTTCTATCAAAAACCAATATCGGGGTAATAGATGAAATAGCAAGCATCTCTGACTCAGAATCGAGCTCATCTTGAAATAATGGAAAAAGATTAATTATGAGAAATGAAAGCTGACAAGCAATCCGCAACAGTGAAATTAAGAAATTTGATATTAACAAAGCGTTCATGATTATGAGTCCACAACAAATAATTAAAAAGAGATGAACTTCAAGCTTCTTTAAATCATCATGATCAGAGACCAATACTAAGGATAAGAAGTCTTCGGAAGAGAATATACAATCAATAGATTACTCACAGGATCCAATTTCGAATAAAGTTATGAAAGTACAGTCAATTGGTCGAGAACGAAGTTACAGTAATAATGAGGAACCAAATAGAGTATCAAGAGATTTCTCATTTATCAACCTTAACTCAATCAACGACCGCTCATCAAGAGCTTATACTCCTCAATAACAATTTTCCATATTGTCAGAAACTGGTGTCAATCTATAAGCCATTTCAACAACATTTGTG
>NZ_JAJBJC010000261.1 GCF_021811825.1 Candidatus Anadelfobacter sociabilis
AGATCGTTGTACTTACAATTTTTAAAATTTTCTGAAGTAATCCCAAAAACACTTGACATTGAAGTTGGTACTTCAAAGTCTTTGATTTTAACAGGATTTAGAAATGATGACCCAATTTCATCAATTCCTCATTGACCTTTATCATTTCTACCAAAAGAATAAACGTCCCCATTATTGATTTTTCAGATTGTATGATAGTATCCTCATGCAATATCTACCTATAATGTATTTTGTTACATTTTTACTGATATAATTAAGCAAATTTTAGCTGTAAAGGAAAAGAAATTATATGTTTAACTAACTACGATTCAACATAATAATTTTAATTAAAAAATGTTCCCATTACAAAATTTAAATGATAAATTAGATATTAAGCAAAATTTGGTTTAAAGTTTGTTGTGTATGCATTTCAGACATAAATATTGCATAACTTTTGTCATATTATTAAAATATTCTTTAACTTGAATTCTTTATTTATTATTTATAGAGAATTTTAAATTACTATTTTTTCTTCAGATAGTGATTCAATAAGAGTCGGAACATTTCTTAGAACTTTATCTCCTAATCCTAACTGTCCGTTATCGTTAAATCCAGTGCTATATATTTGACCATCGTTTGTGAGAAATACAGAATGGTGAAGACCTCATGCAGCCTTTATTATTGTTTTACTTGATAGAGAAGTTATTACTTTTGGAAAAAGCTCATGATTATTATGCTCTAAACCTAGCTGGCCAGAATCATTTCTACCAACGGAATAAACAATTGATTTTTCAGGCTTTTTGTTTAAAGGAGAAGGATTTTCAGGAGTCTCATCTGTAATAATTATGGTGTGGTAGTAGCTTCAAGCAACATATAGAACTCATTTATTTTTGAAAATCAGGAATCAATACTGGGGTTGGTACATTGCTATGATTTCCATTACCTAGTTGACCATAGTTGTTAAATCCTCACATAAACATTTCACCTTTATCACTGACTCAAGAAAGATGCTCTCAACCATTTGCAGAGGCAATAAATGATATTTTAAAATCATTAAACGTCTCTATTAATCTTGGCAAATGATATAAGACTTTTATCTTCTGGACCTAGATGTGGCATTGCAGAGATATCAATTCCCGAAAATGAACCCGGCTCATCTATTATGCCAGGTAAAATAAACCCAACTCAATGTGAGGCCAT
>NZ_JAJBJC010000038.1 GCF_021811825.1 Candidatus Anadelfobacter sociabilis
CCAATGCTGATGCTCACCAAATTCTTCAAGACCCTTTTCTATCAATGCTTCTTTTTCTCTTTTCCGCTGCGCTCTGACACGTGCCAACTCTTCTTTTGAGAGCTCCCTATCATTCAAACCGTATTTAGCAATAATTACCTACTTTATCAGACTCAGTCAACCACTAATATTTGTCATTAGTGATCTATATGCAGTGCATATAAAAAACTTTACTTTTTTTTTTATCAATATATTTCTATAGTCATTAGTGTACTACTTATTATAGTGTTCACATGGGTTTATATTGTTGGCAAAAATGATTAACATAAAATTAGCGGATGGTAGTATTAGGAATTTTGGTGACTGCAATGATTACATGATAGTTGCACAGAATATAAGCAAATCACTAGCAAAAAAGGCTATAGCTGTGATCGTTAATGGTATAATCAAAGATCTTAGCACAAAGCCTAATAATGGAGATGTGATAGAAATCATCACGTCGGATTCTAATTTAGGAATTGATATAATAAGACATGATACAGCTCATGTACTAGCACGTGCAGTCAAAGAGCTATATGGTTCTAAGGTACAAGTAACAATAGGTCCAAGTACAAAAGATGGATTTTATTATGATTTTGATTATAATGATACATTCTCTCTTGATGATTTAGAAAAAATAGAAGATAGGATGCGACAGATTATAGATTATAATGAAAAATTTGAACGACAAGTTATAAGTAAAGAAGAAGCAATAAGGTATTTTACAAAAATAGGAGAGCATTATAAGGCTGATATAATAAATTCAATCTCTGATAGTGAGCAACTTAGCATTTATAAACATGGTGATTTTATTGATTTATGTCGCGGTCCTCATGGACCTGATACAAGCTTCATAAAGGCATTTAAACTCTTAAAAGTTGCTGGATCTTATTGGAGGGGGAATAGTCAAAATAAAATGCTACAGCGCGTTTATGGCATAGCGTTTGATAGTGAACAAAAATTAAAAGAGTATTTAATTTATCTGGAGGAAGCAGAAAGAAGAGATCACAGAAAAATTGGTAAAGATATGCGATTGTTTCATATTCAAGATGAAGCAGTGGGTATGGTATTTTGGCATCCAAAAGGGTGTGCTTTATTTCGCAAAATTATTTCATTTATAAGAAAATGCCAAGTAAATGCAGATTACGTTGAGATCTTTACTCCAGAGATAATGGATAAATCTGTATGGAAAAAATCAGGTCATTGGGATAAATTTGCAGAGCAGATGTATATTGCTAGCACAATAAATGAGGAAAAAATATACGCTGTTCGCCCTATGAATTGCCCTGGTGGAGTACAAATTTTTAAACATGATTTGGTGAGTTATAGAGAGTTACCTATTAGAATGGCAGAATTTGGTAAAGTTTATAGATTTGAACCATCTGGAGCACTACATGGGCTATTTCGTTTACGTGGCTTTACACAAGATGATGCACATATATATTGTACAGAAGAACAAATGGTAAAAGAATGTGTAGAAATGTGCAAACTTTTAAAAAAAATATATAATGCTTTTGGGTTTACAAAAATTATAATAAAATTTGCAGGAAGACCAGAGAAACGAATAGGAAGTGATGAAATCTGGGATAAATCTGAAACTGCTTTGAAGAAATCTTTACAAGACATGGATGTTGAGTATAAACTCAATCCAAATGAAGGAGCATTCTATGGACCAAAACTTGAATTTACTCTGCAAGATGTTTTGGGAAGAGATTGGCAGATGGGAACCCTTCAAGTAGACTTTAATTTACCAGAACGTTTCGATATATCTTATATAGAAAAAGATGGGCAGAAAATGAGACCAGTAATGTTGCATAGGGCAATATTAGGTTCAATAGAAAGATTTATTGGAATTTTATTAGAGCATTACGCTGGTCACTTACCACTATGGTTAGCTCCAACACAAATTGTGATAATCAATGTAAATGACAAAGTTTTATCTTATACAAAAAAATTATATCAGATAGCTCTTGACCATGGGATTAGTGCTATTTTAGATATAGAAAGTGAAACTCTAAATTATAAAATAAGAAAATATTCTTTAGAAAAAATACCACTTATAGTTATAGTCGGCGAAAAAGAAGCAGCCCAAGATTTAGTATCAGTAAGACGTTTTGGAGCCTCTAAAGTAGAAGTAATGAAAAGTGATGATTTTTTTATTACTCTTAAAAAAGAAATTGCAGAACCAGAATTATAATTGTTTAAATATAATATTTCTAATATATTTACATAATTGAAGTTAATATAGGTGTGATTTTCAAAGAACTCCTGATAGCGCTTAAAATGAAATTCAGATTTATGTCAATATGATTTAAACACAAAGTCTAATGAAATTTTGATATAATGAAAAATATAAAATACCAAAGATTAATCAAATAATCACTTACTCATAGAGCGGGAAGGGGACTACCTAAAACTTAAATACTTCAATAAAAGTAATAACTTAAATGTATAAAAAGCATATTAAAATTGTAATTAATTCTTTTAAAGATCAAATTATTCTAATTTTAGTTGCAAAAAATTCGATATATTAGATAAACTATTGTAGTGGTATCAAATAATAACGTATTACAGATTAGTTATTATGAATATAATGAGTGAAATTTCTAATATCTTTGCTAATACACTATCAATAGTAGCAAATATCTTTTATCAGATAAAATTATTTACTGTAACTTCTATCCGCAATTTATACTCTATTAAGGAAAAATTGAAAGATTTATATAAAACAAACTACGAATTAGGTATATATCATTTTAAAGCTTTAAATTATTCTGATACAATATTCAGATTTAAACTCTTGCAATTGTTTTTTCCAAATCGAGTCACAAATGATGCAAATTTTTATATAGGACAAAGCTATGTAGAAAAATACAATTATCAAGATGGGTTTAAGTATCTCACAGTATATCTTAAAAATGAACCAAATGGTGAATTCAAAGAAGAAGCTTCTTTCTTTTTGAACATGATAGAAAATAAAATCACCTCAAACAACCGCATACCACTTGGTACAATAAAAAGACGTTTTGATGCTATAGCAAGCAAGTATAATCTAATAAATATAGAGAATCGCAGTGAATTTCCACAAAAGATATTGTTTAAAATAGTAAAAGAAGTAAGTGAAAATATTGATATGAAATTTCCTTGTAGTATGATAGATTTGGGGTGTGGTACTGGTTATATCGGAAATGAAATCAAAAAATCCAAGATAGTGGATTCACTCATAGGAATAGATATCTCAAAAAAAATGATAGATTTTGCTGAGAAATATGAATTTGAAAAATCCCCTTCATACTCAGAGCTAATAGTAGATGATATAGATTCATATTTCACTTCAAAGAGAAGAAAATCGAAAAATAAATATGATATAATAGTGGCATCAGATTTACTCCAATTTTATGGAGAAGTAGATAAATTATTTGAATTGGCAAGAAGCATTTCTTCTAATAAAAGCATCTTTGCACTAAACTTTCCTTTATTACAAGATATTCCACATTCCGATAAGGAATTTTCATACCAATATAAATATTTCCTTTTCTCCAAAGAATTCGTCATAAAAATAGCAGCACAAAATGGCTGGATAACAATAAAACAAGAAGACTTTCGTTATCCAAATGATGCATACGGTACTGCTATCATTTTTAAATGATCTATAAATACCAAATAATATACAAACAATAATTTTACTATATAATATGGATAGAGTGTTATAGAGAATTTTTGGATTTTGTATTATTATGCATTTTATAGATGAAGTGAAGATATACCTAAAAGCTGGAGATGGGGGGAATGGCTGTACTAGTTTTAGGAGAGAAAAATTCATAGAATTTGGTGGACCAGATGGGGGTAATGGTGGTAGAGGAGGGGATATTATACTCCGCGGATGCTCCAATCTCAATACATTAATAGATTTTAGATATTTACAACATTTTAAAGCAGAAAGTGGTATTGCTGGATCGGGAAGATGTCGTACAGGAGAATCTGGAAAAGATATGTATATCGATGTACCAGTAGGTACACAAGTCTTTACAGAAAATGGTGATATCTTGATCGTTGATATTGTAACAAACAATCAGGAAGTGATTGTTGCTAAAGGTGGAAAAGGGGGAGCTGGTAATATTAATTTCAAAACATCAGTTAATAGAGCTCCACGTAGATCTACAGAAGGATCTATAGGTGATGAGTCATGGATATGGTTAAAATTAAAGCTACTTTCAGATGTAGGATTGTTAGGTTTACCAAATGCTGGAAAATCAACATTTCTTTCAGTTGTTAGTGGAGCGCATCCTAAAATCGCGAATTATCCATTTACTACATTAAAACCTCAACTTGGTGTGGCAAGAATATGTGATGAAGAGATTGTTATTGCTGATCTTCCTGGATTAATTAAAGATGCACATAAAGGACACGGCTTAGGAGACAGATTTTTAAGGCATGTTGAACGGTGTAAAATTCTTTTACACCTAATTGATAGCAGTGTGGACGATATTGTGTCTGCATACTATCTTGTCCGTAATGAATTACATCAATATGGAAAAAATTTAGAAGATAAAGATGAAGTAATTGTCATAAGCAAAAGCGATATAGTATCTAGCAACGAACTAGAGGAAAAAAAGAATATACTACAAAAAGAATTGATGCGTCCAATATCTACATGCTCTGGTTTTACTAGAGATGGGATACAAGAAATTCTACAAGAATTGATAATGTATAAAAAACTTGTGAATTGTTCTTGATAGAACAGTATTATATCAAAACTATCTAACCTTTCACTTGACTCAATTACACAACTCTTGCTAGAGAATATTATTGATAAAATATATGGAAAATAATTAGTATACGCAGACTATATTAACTTCAATTCTGCACTAAAATGTTGCATAACATATACTTTTAATGTACTATCGTCACTGATTTTTTGTTGTAACATACAATATACTTTTCGATATAATGAAATTGTCTTTTATAAAAATTTACTATGTATGATTTAACACAGAGCGCTATCTCGTTGGGACAGAGTGTTTTTGGTTTTCTTTTTTTGATTACAGTATTAGTATTCTTCCATGAATTAGGTCATTTTTTTGTAGCGCGCAAAATGGGAGTGCGAGTTGAATCATTTTCTATTGGCTTTGGTAAAGCATTAATTAGGTGGAAAGATTATTTTGGTACTGAGTGGAGAATTGGTTGGATTCCAATGGGTGGTTATGTGAAAATGTATGGTGACGGTGATGCTACTAGCGCTCCTGATGTTGCTATTTTAGGAAAGATGAGTGATGATGAAAAAAAATACGCCTTCCACTTTCAATCTTTATGGAGAAGAGCATTGATAATATTCGCTGGACCAATGGCCAACTATATTATTGCAATTATTGTATTTGCCAGTTTTAGTTTTGTTTATGGAATTGATATTGCATCAAATGAGGTAAATGGTGTTGTTGATAAGATGCCAGCAGCTTATGCTGGTATGATAAGCGGAGATAAAATAATCGCAGTTAATGGTCAGAAAGTCGACACTTCTCAAGAAGTAAAAATCGCAGTAAGCTTAAATAATCAAAATGATAACCATCCTTTAATTCTTACAATAGAAAGAAATGGGGTTCAAAGGATTTTGAATATACAGCCAAAAATTCAAGAGAGTGAACATAGAATTTATGGGAAAATTAAAATTCCAACTTTAGGGATAATTTTCAAAAATCGTCATATAGAACTCAATCTTTTAGATTCAATATGGAATGCCACTAAGCAATCTTATTCTATGTCAATTACAATCCTTAAAGGAATAGGACAAATTCTTAGTGGTCAACGTGGATTTGATGAATTCAGTGGACCATTAAAAATAGCTCAATATTCAGGAAAATCACTAAGAATAAGTATTTTAGAGCTTTTTCAATTACTTGGCGTGATATCATTAAACCTTGGACTTATCAACTTACTACCTATACCTCCACTTGATGGGGGACATTTATTCATGTATATGATAGAGGCTTTACTAGGTCGCTCTTTGCCAAATAAAATTCAAAAAATTGCATTTCGTTTAGGTTTTGCTATGTTTATTTTATTGATGATAGTGTCTACATGGAATGATATAAAAAGCTTTATATGGTAATTAAATTATATTTAAATCACCATTTCATGGTATTATCCTTCCTCATGGTATTATATTTTTGGTTATAATGAGGGGAATCTGAACACAAAATATATTTTTATTAATAAATATTGTCTACTAATTCGTTTCAGATTTATTGTTTAATTTATCGTTTAAGGTTTACTTATTTTTATATCATAACACCACTATTCCACGCACTTTATGTTATTTCTTAAATATGAAAATGGATCCTATAGCTGTAGATAAGTTAGAAAATATATCAGAACAATATAATACCTATATAATTGATGTTTATGGAGTTATTTTTGATGGCGTTTGTTTTATAAAAAGCGCAATAGATGCTGTAACAGAATTATATAAAAATTCACATAATAATGTGTTATTGCTCTCAAATTCTAGCAGATCCAGTAATAGCATGAGAAGAAAGCTTATTTCACTTGATATAAATAATAATTATCAAAAATTTCTAACATCAGTGAATATTTGTACCTCAGGTGATGTATTGGTTGAATATTTTATGAATAATGCTAAGAATAATATCAATGGTGTAGTGCATCATAAATTATCAATTATAGGAAATAGTAGTTCTGCCTATGATATTATCAATGAAATAAATTCTATCTTGAGAGATCAAAAATTAAATACACTTATTTTAACAGATAATTTAAATGATGCAGATAGCATTGTATTACTTGCGAACACAAATAAGGATGATTTAGTTAATAAAAATAAGATCTTAAATACTTTACAAGAAGCAGCAAAATTAAAATTGCCATGTCTATGTCCAAATGCTGATATAATTGCACCTCATGGTAAAAATTTAGTCTATTGTTCAGGCTATTATGCACAACACTATATGAAAATGAATCAAAATGTTATATTCTTTGGAAAACCGTATAAAGAAATATATAATACTGCATTTAATAGACTTAAAATAAAAAATTCTAACGATGCTCGAAATAATGATATTGCTGAGTTAGAGAATAATCGTATTCTTGCTATCGGTGATAATATGGCTAATGATATTGTTGGAGCTCATAATATTGGAATTGATTCATTATTAATAGGAGAAGAGTATAAAATTACCTCATTCAATAAAGGTGAAAAAGTTAAAATAATTCCAAACTATATAATGCATATGCTTAAGTAGTGGAGGTGAAGTTAAATAATATGCAAAGTATTACTCTTTTAAAACACTACTGTAAATCCGTGTTATTCTTACTGTTTTGCTGTGTTTTTACCACATTCTTTGGAGTAATTTTATTACCAGTAGCTTTGTTAAGTTCAGATTTTACTAGGAGAATAGCAGTATTGTGGGCAAGGCTAATACTATCAACACTAAAATTTCTTTGCGGTATAAAATATGAAGTTCAAGATGCAATAAATGCAGAAATATTAAATCAACAAAATATTCAATATATTATTGTCTCTAAACATCAATCTGCATGGGAAACTTTATTTTTTACAATATATTTTAGCTGTCCAGCTTTTATATTAAAAAAAGAATTATTATATATACCATTATTTGGTCTATATTTACGTGCTGTTGGTATGATAATAATTGATAGAAGTAGCGGTGTTGCAGCTATAAAAAAAATAATACGCAAAATATTACAAATGAAAAATGATAAACGTGCAGTAGTGATATTTCCAGAAGGCACTAGAGTACTTCCGAAACAAAGAGTAAAATTTCAACAAGGTATAATTGCTATCACTAAATCAATTCCTGATTATGCAATAATTCCAGTAGCATTAAATTCTGGTCTGTACTGGTCTAAAGACAAATTACTAAAAAAAGAGGGAACTATTAAAGTGAAATTTCTATCACCAATATATAAAGATAATATCTATTTATATGGTGATGTACTAAAGCATCTCGAAACAGTGATTAATGAGGAAAGCGATGCTTTGCTATAAAATTTATCTATTTATTTAAGTAAATTTTTTTGATATATATTATTTATATTTTAAATAAAAAATTTAAATAAAAGAATAACAGAACGCTAGTCTATTACAATATCTTTAAGAGCTCTAAATAATTTTGGAATACATAAATTCTATTTCTTTTATTATTATTTATTTGTCTTATAATTCCAAGTTTCATAAAAATTTCTAAGATATTATATGTAGCATTATATGATTTTTTTATCCGCACACTGAGAGTATTGATATTAATTACAGGAGTAAAAAATAAGGTATCAATTATGTCTTTAGCGGTAGAACGCATTTTAAAAAAATTATCATTTTTTTCTATTATTTGTTCAAGTTCATAGTACAGCAATATAAGTTCTTTTAGTATTTTATAAGTGCTAGAAGCAACTTCGAAGATATTTTCTAGTATAAATTGTACCCATCCTTTATAGTCAGCATTTTTTATTATTTTATCTAAATGCATACAATATCCTGTTCTAACTTTTAGCATGTAATAATTGATTGGAATTAATGTAGCTGGTATTACACCTTTATTTATAAGAATTGATAGGAATATTAAAAAACTAGTACGTGTATTTTCGTTTATAAATGGATGTATCATTTCGAATTGTGCTTGAGAGATTATCGCTATAATTAAATGAGGTATTTCATGACTTGAATTTATATATTTAATCAAATTATCCATTAAAGGTATAATATACGATGGGTGAGGTGGGATAAATTTATCCACCCTAAGCGATTGATTACGATAATTAGAAAAAATATTGAAATCTAATATATTTTTTACATTTTTACTAAACTCTTCATCATATGTATTGCACTTCTTACTAATAATATTATTAGCTTTTTTTGTCAATTTATGGTGAAGTTTTATCAAAATTTCATGATCTATTATTTGTAATTTTATATTATTCGATATTGCAGCATCAAGAGAGAGAGATGATAATTCTTGATAATATTCAATTATCATATTGTCTGAATCACTTATTGATAATAAATCTAAGAAAATTTGCATACGATTTCCCACATGATTGTATGTAGTAGAATAGATTATTTCTTTTATTGTAATACTTCTCATCAAATATTTCTGTAATTTTTCGTAAGAAAACCAGATTTCGCTTAGCTTTCCAAGTTCAAACATAGTATTGCCAAATATTACTGAAGATTCATTGGTGAAATAGTTATTTTTATCAGGTGAAGGAAGAAAATTTGGAATAAAATATTCTATTTTACCTATTTGTTTCAGTATACCACTAGAATAATGCATTATCTTATTTTTTTGTTAATAAAAGACTATATTGCAGTTTATAAAATAAAAAAGAATTAATCAATACATATTTCCCTTTATAAGGAAATATGTATGTACATAGTATATATGTGTATTTATATATACTGAAATAAAGTTAAATGAAGTTAAATTAAGAGGATTGTTTTCCATAATATATATTATCATATTTAAAATTATGGTCAGAATATTAACAATTGGTAAAATTCAACCTTCTCATCTCAATATATCTCCACATACTAAAATGATTATCAGATTTATCGAAAATATCGAAAATGCAAAAGAATTATATACATCATACTTTATACATCATACTTATACTGCAAATTGTTCTGCAATTATACGTTCGTGTATACAATTACCTTGATTAAAAAGTAATTTTATTATTATCTCACTTCTCATTTTTACTTCTACAGATTCCATATCTCGTACCTCATTTGAATCTGCAAATACATTTATAAATCTTTTTTTTGGCATAAGATTTACAAATTTTAATATACTATCGTTAGGAATGACAGCTCCTCTCCACCTTCTAGGTCTAAATGGACTGATCGGCATTAAAATAAGAGTTGTAGCTTCTAATGGGATGATAGGCCCACCTACAGCATAATTATAAGCTGTACTTCCTGCTGGCGTAGATAGAAGAATACCATCAGCAACAAGTTTTTCTAATCTTAGAACATTATTTATTGATATTGCTATATGCGCACTCTGCGGTCCATTACGCAATAATGATACTTCATTAATAGCTAACACCTTATGCTGATTATTATTTATATCATTTACTATCATCTCTAATGGATGTATTGATACTTGAGTTGCATTGTATATGGAGTGGACTATGCTATCACAATTACTGAGATTATTTAATAAAAATCCTACAGATCCTATATTAAGACCGTAAAATGGTACATTTAACATCATGAAATAATGTATAGCTTTTAACATTGTACCATCACCACCTAGAACTAATATCACATCAAGCCTATTATCATCTATTCCAACTTCAACAATATTTATTTTATTATCCAAAAGTGTATTACCACATTCTAGATCTCGTACAAGATCTAGAAATTCTATATATCTGCCATATCTACCACAAATTATGCGCATTATATCTTTTGCTTTTGCTAATTTTTCTTGATCACGATTTTCATAAAAATACCCTACTCTCTTTACTTGAACGTTTAATAGCATATATTCTACTTTAGTATCATTAAATTTATTTGTTAGAATTTTTTCCTTACACCTATTCTAGATATTAATTAATATTAATAAACAATATTAAGAACAATAACTTAATATTAAGAACAATAACTTTTTTAGGAAATATGCAATAAAATAAGAGACTATGAGTATAATCCTGACTTCATTTAAGAAAAAACAATATTATAATAGCAAAAGTAAAAAGTTAGGGAAAATTAGATTCCTAAAATTTGTAATAGCATTATGTTTTGCAATATTTATCGCAGTACCTTTCTTATACTGTAAGTATTACAATTTCCATCCTATCACAATATCTATGAGCTTTTTTTCAAATTACTTTAAGATAAGGTATATAGATGTAGATATGGATATTGAATCACAATCTTCTGCAAGGAAAGAGCAAATTATTCAGTATTCTTCAATTTCTAATAATGATACGATATTTAGCATCTCAACATGGAATATAAAAAATAGACTTGAGCAAGAAAAAGACATTAAAAGTGCAGTCGTTAAAATACAACTTCCAGATAGGGTACAAATTGTTATAAAAAGAAGAAAGCCAGTATTAATTTTAAAGCAAAAAGAAAAATTTGTATTAATTGATGAAGATGGATTTGAAGTAGTTAATAACGCTGTATTACAAAATAATACAAAACTTCCACTAATAATAGTCATTGGCAACTATAGTGAATATATTGGACGTACTTTGCACAATAACTTAGCAATCAATCAATCAATATTAGAAGATGATGAGATAACTGATAGTGAAACTTTTGTTAATAATATTGAATTAAGTACAGAACAAACAAAAAAACACCAGTATAAGTTTCTATCTACAGTATATCATAATCTATTAGGTATAAAACTTTTTTCTCACATAAGTTCTATCGTACTGATTAATATGCGTCGCATTGATCTATATATTGATAATGGCACAATTATAAAGCTACCACGAAATGATCATGATATCAGTGATGTTTTTGTTTATATTAATACCGTGTTTTATGGCAAGATATTAAGTAATAAATTAAAAGTAATAGATTTCAGGTTTTTCCCTAAAAAGCTATATATTACATATAGATAATCTTGCCAGTTACAATCAAAAATATATTTTTCACTCATATATATATATGAGCCAAGTTAATCTGTAATGTTATTATATATTATAACATATATTACAACAGCTATATTCTTTCTAAATTTTATCTAGAAAATCGGTGGAATACTCTAAATTTGCTTCCTTCTCAATGTAATGCTCTAGCCTATCATCATCTGAGTTCTTGATGGCTGTATTACCTATTTTAGTTAAATAACTATCACATCTACCTTCATCATAGAACGAAACTCTCTTATTGCCATCATATCTTTCTATATCATGAGCAATCAGTCTAGCAGTTAGCCCCTTTACATCTACTAATACAGTATCAAATCCACTCTGCAATGTACTTTTGTCATAGATGCTAATAAATCTTTCTTCAAAATCTTTCTCATAATACTTACTTCTCGGCTTTATTGAGAATATTACCATCTTCAGGATCATAAAAATAATGAGTAGGCTCCAATACAAATGTGTATAAATCCTCGCCTGAAGATCTTTATCCGCAACATCACCATCGACTATTATTGCAAATTTTCTTAAAAAATCACTTTTTATCCATCACTGATCAACGATTGCGCCTTCTTTGTGTATTTATTCTTAGGCATTTCGATCTACACATCAAAAATTAAAAAAAACCAAGTGACGTAATACAGATTTCTGAAGAAATATCAAGAAAAAAAGAATGCTTCAGGCTGGCGTTATTAGAGATAGAGAATGACATTAAGAGGAAGTTTAGCAGTGCTCGCTGTAGAATTATATACATCTTTAACCATCGAATCAATAATTTGATCAGCCTTCTTAGTCCAACTAAAATAGATTGGTTAATGATTTAAACTAAATAATGTCTTTAGCTCAATATCTACGCTATTATCCACTCACAGCAATATTCTTCAATCACAATTTGGTAATATCTCATGCGCTGCTTTACTAAACTCTGAGTTAAAATCTGAATAGTTCTGTGTTGCACTATCACCAAGCACCCTCTATACTTCCTTGCTTTCCTATTACAACCATGTTAAAATTTTCTTTGCTCGTAAAATTATCATAGTAAAATATCTTCTCTATCTTAAAATTTAATCCTGAAAAATGCGTCTTAACTGCTTGTGTCTCATCCTCTCTTTCCCTTTCACCATAATCACACTCATAGTCCCATTAGCAAGCCGCTACCCCAATATTTAAACCCAAGCAAATCATATATTCTTACCATACTCTCTCGCCTTTCTTCTACTTCTAAATGCATCCATATCACTCTTTAAATCATAAAAAAACTTCTAACATTACTAAATTGTTTAAGCTGATCTATTGTGTATCTATCAATTAAAGAGGCGAAATATTTTATTGATAAATTACTGATCTTTAATTTTTGAAAGCTTGTCTTAGATTTTTGAAAAATAGGATCTAGCTGTTCTTGTTTTTGGCGTTCAATTCTTGCTTGCTTTTTGGAAAAATTTTGAAGTAGAGATTTAATTATTGTGAGTTGGTATCTAAATTTTGATTCTTCACTAAAAGATCATAAATATTTTGAATTAAATCGTTGTCTATTAAATTTTTGAGATTACTAAATAACTCATTTTCTGCAGCAATGATGGCCTTAGATATGAGTTTTTGTATACTCGAATAAGCAGGAAATACTATTTTATGATCTATTATGAATCTAAGAATTTCTTT
>NZ_JAJBJC010000262.1 GCF_021811825.1 Candidatus Anadelfobacter sociabilis
GCGTTCATAAAATTCATTTTCAATTTTATTTGTAAAGAGGAGTTGACTGTAAAACTTTTAATATTGCAAACTTGTCTTTCTTTCCTCTTTCTTTGATTTTTTCTTTGCGTTCAACTATATTTTGTTATGAATAAAAATTACCAATTGTTTTAGCTATATCTAATTTTTGCTGCTTTCTTTGCTCTATTTTATTTAATTTCTGAATTCTCTAATTCAATTCTTTTTCTTTCGCTTTCTTCTTGATGTTTCATCTTTAGCATCTGAAGTTGATGTTTTCTTCGTTTACTATTGTTTGGTCAATTTTATTTTTACTTACTGTCTTTCAAGCTTCTCTTTCTTTAATCGAGTAATAAAATTCTCAAAAGCAGAATTTGATGCATCTAAATTTTATTTTAAAGATTTTACTTTGTAAATTAGTATAGCTTTGATTTCTTCTTTGATAAGTTAATGGTTTAGAGTCAAAGTATCCATACAAATTTTCTTCATCAATAAAGTTAGGCTTTGCTTTATCATCATTATTTTTAGATTTATTAACGCTTCTTACTACCATTGCCTCACCATAATTTTTGGACTTATTTTTTGAGATATAATCATCAGTTTCTCATTCTACTGAATTCATTAATCCTCTTGTATATCTATTATTAATTTTCTCAGTAGATTTTTGTTTAATTAAAATATTCGATATAGAACTTGATTGTGCATGTTTTGCTTCTCCTACCTATTCAATCATAGATCATAACTTCTTACCACAGCACTACTATTTATACTTCTTTTAGAAATAATACTGGAGCTATTTAATGCAGAATTAAGAAGACTTTTGAGATGACTGTTAACCAGTTCTCTCTTTATATTTTGAACGACTAATTCAAAATCTCTTTCTGTAGTTTTCTGAACAACATTATCTTGCAATTTTATTTTCTCTATTAGTTTGTTATTAACTCCTTCCGTTGTTTTTAATGAAAACTAGATGTTTTTATTAAAATGCAATTACGTTCTTAATATATTCATCAATTTCTAAATTTGCTAGCATTTCTTTTATTTTGACTACATTGTCTATTTTTCTTCTGCTTTGTTGCCTTGAGCTGTTCATTTCTATACACAATTGATTGGTAAGACATATTCAACAATGAAAATCAGACATACCTAAAATTTATTTAGCTTATTTTATTAA
>NZ_JAJBJC010000263.1 GCF_021811825.1 Candidatus Anadelfobacter sociabilis
GAGATGGCTATAAGTGACAGTATCAAAATTGAATGTTATTTGACTTATAGAATAAATTGTAAGTTTAACAATAGTTTTTCTTTTGCAATATTATGTTAGTAGAGCTCCATTCTTCTCAAGTAGATTTAATGATTTTTCATAAGGTAAAAACAATACATCATCCATTTCTAAGGTTATGTTTGGTAAATCATCTTCAAACTCTACATTTCCTATTTTCTTTATCATTCTAATAAACACAAATTTATCTAAGTTAGGTTGAACCACCATATTTTTACTGACAGGATAGTTTGGATTAGGATTTTCCTCATTATCATTTTCATCATCTGGGAAGTCACTCATTGAACTTGGAAATTTACGTGCAAAGCTTTCATTAAAATGATCCTTATTTATGAACAAAATACTTCAAAATATATTCTGTTTCTGCTTCGCTTAATCATTCTGAATCAATTTCTTCTCTAATAATGCTAAATCAATTTTTCTCGAGTTTAAACAATCTAGTTATGAGATATGATTTTAATAAATACTTCATTCTTTCAATTTCAAGTTTATAAAATGTGATGAATAATCTTTCTGTATCTGATGAAGCATCTTCAGTAAGGCATTCTTCTTGTCCCTTGATAAGTAAATCAAGTTCATCTACAAGCTCTTTCTTGTATTTTAAGATTTCAGGAGATTCTTTTTCTTGGATAATTGCATTTTTAAAGTCTACAACTAGTCTGTTTATATTTTAGTCTCTTCTTTTCCTAAAGCATATTTAATATGATAGAATTAAATTAAAAATCGATAATTCAAACTATGTATTAGATTATTAAGAAGTAGAAGAAATTTAATATTCTGAAGACTCCATATAAACTTTTACATGATAACGGTAATAAGCTAAGTACTACTCTTCCCAACCATTCATAGTTTAGCTATATTATGGAAGCTCTTTATCCCAAATAGTCAATATTCCTCTACTTCAAAAGGTCATCTGCCAAATCTCAAATCACCTCAATAAACCCAAGAAACATACTTCTCATCCCTGTATCACAAAAATTCCAAACTATAAATATATACTAAATAATTTGATACATAAATCCAAAATCTTTTGTATGACTAAATT
>NZ_JAJBJC010000096.1 GCF_021811825.1 Candidatus Anadelfobacter sociabilis
TTTTTCCCAAACAAGTAATAAAAACATAATAAATTTTATTGCTTATGGATCAGATGGAAAAGCATTTGGAATAATTTCAAAAGAAACAATAGATTTACTTGTAAATCCTAATGAAGATTGGAGTTCAGAGAAAGATGACGTGACTCAGGCCTTAGATGCACTGAAGATGTCAATGGATAAAAACAACGGAATGTTAATGATAGGAAATATAAAGAAACTGTACATAGGGTTCTACAACATTCTTGCGAGTCACAGTTTCGATCCTGTTCATCAATGAACAAACTTGCTAATTGAGCTGTTAAATAATGATGATCCAGAAACAGAGATATACTTTTCGAAGCTTATACCTATACTTGTTCAGAATTTAGGTTCTTCTAAAATACCGATATGAACATCTACATTTAATCTATTGAAAGCATATAGTTCAAAGGTTGGTGGTCTAACTCAAGCGCAATTGAAACCAGGAATTGTGATTAACAACCCAAATATAGGTATTGAAGGAAATAGAACAAATCTTGAAAACATCAAACAATATTTACTTAAGCTTGAGGGAAATGAATCAAAGCCTACCGAAGAGTATGATCAGCTAGAAAAAGAGCTAACAAAACAAACATCGGGTGTTGGTATGGATTATTATTTATATCAGAATTAATTTACGAATGATTTTATTCACAGTGAAATCAATGCATTTTGAATTTACTTTATTGAGTTTTAAATTTTGTGTTTATCATTTGAAATAGGTGAATCTAATCTGGGAGGATTGATTAGAAGAAACAGCTTTAAATCATCAAATAAATCGATTGAATCTATTAGTAATAGTCTCGCAGATGAAAATAAATTTAATGTAAAATAAGAGATGGATGCATGACAATAGAGAGTTTGCAGGTGTTGGAAAAGCTATTTTAGGAATTACTGAACAAAATAGCCATGATTTAAATACTTTTGGTGTAAATAATAAAATGAATGAAACTAATTTTTCCCAAACAAGTAATAAAAACATAATAAATTTTATTGCTTATGGATCAGATGGAAAAGCATTTGGAATAATTTCAAAAGAAACAATAGATTTACTTGTAAATCCTAATGAAGATTGGAGTTCAAAATAATATAGCAATTGAGCAAATATATGCAACTCTTCAATACTCCGGATCAAAGAAAGAAATTGCTAATTATGCTCCTTCATTTATTAAGTTTCTTTGAAGAATTTTAGAAGAAGAATCATCTGCAAAAATAGTATTAAACTTATTAAAAATTATCAATCTTGTTTTTGAAAATGAAGAAATTCTAAATAAAATAAACATTCAAACAATAGCTTCTCATTTGGTTAAAAAATTAGCATTTAGTAATGTTCAAATTAGGAGGCTTTCAATGCAAGCATTTATTTCTATTATGAAATAAATGAAAGCAGGAAATTTATTTAAACATGTTGACACCATATTTGGGTTCAACAAGCGATCATATAAGAGAAGAAGTGCTTCATTTAATGATCGCATCATTTTTAAACGGAGACAATAACTTTGATTACTTTACTGTTGTAGACTCAATAGCAAAACTGCTTGATGATCAAAAAGCTAATGTGAGATTTGCAGCTACTGAAGCATTGTCAACATTGGTATTTAAAGGAGATAAAGATAAAATATGAGAGATTTTATATGAAATTGTAGAGAGAAAAGAATATAATCGACTTTGAGATAGATTTGATGCAGGTAAATACATTTAAAATTGTTTTCTTTATTTATATTTAATGACACAATTTAGGATGTTGACCAGAGTTTATTGAGGAAGGAATAGTTTTCAACTTTCCATATCACAAAGTTGAGGTAATTAGTAGAGCCTCATCAAGGGAGTCTAGTCTAAGCAATGCATCTCAACTAAAAGAATTAAATCAGAAAGGTTCTAGAAGTAGAATAGGTGATTCACAATTAACATCTAAAGAATTCTCAGTAGATAGAATACATTCAAATGGGATAAATAATTCTAACACTTTTGCTGATTATTATAGTAGTGGATTGAAACCATCAGAAAGGATGAAAAATTTTAATCAAAGTCAAGTTCCGTTAATTCAAAATTCTGATAAAAAGTCATCAGCAATGATAGGAGAATACAATACTAATTCTTATGGACTGAACGGTGGAACATATGCAAATAGCTTAGACGCACATTATAATCCTGATTCATCAAAAGGAATAAATCATAATCTCAGATTATTAAAAACAAAAATGAGATTAAATAGCGCAACATCAAATGAATCAGAAATATATTTCGATAATTCAAAGCAAAATGAGCTTATTCAAAATAATAGAAATTCAGAAATAATAGAAAATAAATCTGGAAATTTTGCTTCTAGTGATTATGAGCCTAATAATATTGCTGTAAGCTTTCTTTGATATATTTTTAGAAAAATAATTCATTAAAGAAAGAAAAGGGATACACTACTTCAATAAAGCAAAAGCCTATTAAAGCAGATCATCAAGTACTTAAAGGAACAAACTCAACTAGAATTAATGGTGAAAGTGCAAATGAAGGTGAATATTTAACTCCTAGCAAAAGAGAAAGTAAGATCACTCAAAACCCATATGAGACAGCTTCAGGAAGTAAATTCATGAGGTCTACACAACGATCTGCATTAGGAGATGATGATACTAAATATTTAACTTCTGAAGAAATTGAAAAATTGGCTGATCCAAAAAGAGGACTTAATCAATTACCAACAGATATATCTTCAAAAGATTGGGAAGTTCAAGTAAATTCATGAAATGTGCTTCGAAGTATTGCAATTCATAACTGCTATCTGCTTGATTCTTCATTTTTCAAAACAATATTACCTGATTTAATAAAAATTGCATCATCGTTAAGAAGTTCTGTGTGCAAAAATGGTCTTTTAGCTTTCCAAGATTTATTTAAAAACTGTTCGAAACATATAGAATTTGATTTAGAATCTATTGCAAATATTTTAATAAAGAAATCAAATGACACAAATGTATTTATATCAGCTGAAGCAGAGAAGACTCTTTTGAGTATGTGATCTTATTGAAACGAGCAAAAAGTTTTAACTACAATAATGACACATTCAAGTAACAGAAGTCCACAAGTAAAATCAAAAGTAGCAAAATGACTTGAGCAAATTATTGTTAAACTTAGTAATAAATTCACAAGTTTTAAAGAAAATAACAAAGTTATTGATCAACTTGCTATATATCTTTCAGATGCATCTCAAGAAGTTAGGACTGATGCAAAGAAAGCATTTAATACTTTATCACAACTATGATCAAAAGCTGAATTTGAAGAAATGATGAACAAATCACTAAGCGAACAAAAATATAATAAAGTTAAAGAATTACTAGAAAAAGGATTTCAAACATCAATGAGTGAATTCAATCCAACAAAGCAGTCTTTTTATAGAGAGGGAAGTAATAGAAGTTCACGCAAACAATTAGTTAATGGTGGAAATTCATCTAATGGTTTTGATCTTGAAGGAGGAATGAGTTCTTCTTCAAAATTTAAGAGTAGTTCCAGTATTCCAAAAATAAAAGAAGAAGATGGATCTCCAACTGATTCTAAATACTCTTTGTATTCTAAAAGACATTTAAATAATAGTAAATATAGTAGCAATGGTAATAATAAATTTGAAAGAAACTCAGATAGAAATAGTACTATATCTGTTATCAACAGTACTGCAAATAGTAGGATACAGAAAATTATTCCAAAGGATGGAAATGATAAATTAGCAAATAATACTGATGTTGAGGATAACAAATCTACAAAATCTTCACCAAATAAATACTCAAAGCAAAAGAAAATTTCTAGAAGTAGCATTAAGAGATTAGATGAGAAAAGTGTTCCAAGAGCTCCTGATTTTAGTAAACGAGAAGCAACAGATATTGAGATTGTTGAAGAAAAAGATGTTTTTGTACAGCTTAATCATCCAGATAGTAAAATTTCTTCAAAAGCCGCCGAAGTATTAATAAATAATTATGAGGAATACGAAAAAGATGTTCCAAATAATTTACCTATTATATTTAAATCACAATCAAATTTATTTTGTTCAAATAATGAAAATATTAGATTGAAGGCTGAAGAACTCATAGATAAATGAGTTAACAGAGTTAAAGCATCTCTGACAGTCAAATCGATATGAAATACAGTATCAACATGCAATAACAAAGCTAAGTTGATGTTATTAGAAAAATTAAATAAAATTCTCCCTCAAGTTGCAGAAGAAAATCCAGTATTATTATCAAAATATGTTTTGCCTGTGGTATATACTCTTCTTGATGATAAAAGCAAATTTATAAAGAAGAAAACATGGTGATGAAGATGATGGGATGAGTGATGGTGATGTGAACTTGAATTTGAATAACTTAAGAGAGTACTTAGAGTCTGTCTCTGGCCTAAAGTGCGATATATATGTACATGATAGTATTTTAG
>NZ_JAJBJC010000264.1 GCF_021811825.1 Candidatus Anadelfobacter sociabilis
AAAAATTCTAAGTTATTAAGTCTTAGAGAAGCTGATATAAAAATTCAGAGAAAATTTCTTGGAATCGATTTTTCATTTTCCTGATCAAGTCCACAAACAATTGATAATTATTTTGTTGATGGTACTTATGATGAACAATCATTTAAAGATGCTGTAATAGAAGCAGAAAATCATAAATTTGCAATGCCAAGCATGAATATGAGCGAATCTATGAATAACTCTTTCGAAATGAATCGAACTACAAAAATATGTTCATCAGATGAAGAAACTTCTGATCATGATTCTTGATCTAGTTGTTCAAATATTCCACATAACAAATTAGTAAATCAAGCTTTAAGATTGCCAAAGCAGCAAGCTAAAAATAGCACACTTAATGAAGCAAGTTTAGCTAAAGTAAACTGGTTAATTGGGTATGAAGAGATTTCATCAAAACGACATTTTAACTGATTATCTTTAAACACTTCAATTCTTGCAACTCAAGCAATAAAATACAGCCAGAATATTATCAAATGATTTGAAGAAAAGCAACTGAGAGATGAAAAGCTCCAGGAGATGCTAGATGCAGAAATAAATGATGAAAGCTTTTATAAATCCAAATGAATTCAAATGACAAGTTTAGTTAGCAATATTCTTAAAAGTTCTGGAGCTGTATGCAATCCTCTTCAAAGTATGGCTGCAAGAAACATAAGACACTTTGAGAATGTTCGAAAAGAAATCCTTGATCCAATTCGAAACCGAAAAGAAGATGTCAAGAAACAAGAACAATTTGAAAAAGAGAAGGAGATAGTAAATGATCACAAACAATTCCTCAACGAAATTCACAAATATAAGGCAATAAAATAATAAAATCTTAGCATTTGGATTTACTGAGAAAAACAAAGATATCTTTTGAGGAGTCGATAGAGAGAAAGAAGATGTGATCTTAGAGGAGGAATTTAATCTACTTAAATGGTTCTTTAGTAGAGCCAAATAATTAAAAATTATCAGCTTAATATTTTTAATGATAACTGGCTTATGTTCATAAGTACCATCAACAATATAATTATCAATTGTTTGTGGACTTGATCAGGTAAATGAAAAATCGATTCCAAGAAATATTCTCTGAATTTTTATATCATCTTCTCTAAGACTTAATAACTTAGCATTTTT
>NZ_JAJBJC010000265.1 GCF_021811825.1 Candidatus Anadelfobacter sociabilis
TAATTGAGTATTAAATTTTCTTATATGAGGTCTCTTTGCATAATGGGCAGTAATGTTGTGAAGATGGCCGGCTACACCAAAAGATATTCCTGTTACTACCTTATCAGCTTCAATATCTAGATTAAAGTTTGGATCTCTTTGATGTCCGAACTTCTCTACATCTCCATTAGTGGTCTCAATTACAAGGAAGTCTCAGTATTCTCCAATGTATCCATAAATATTTTTAATAAATTCATCATTTGTGAAAAAGATTTTCTTTTGTTTGTCAGCCTCTCTATTCCAAGCTGAACCGATGCCCTTGGTTTTTGTAATCTTTCCATTTTCTTCGTATTCTACACAAAGCCCAAAGACGCAATTGTTGTCATAGTATACATTTAGAGAAACTAGCCTATGCTGTCCTACTGAAGCTTCAAGAGCTTCAACATCGCTATGATTTTGAGTATCTGCATGTGTTGGACCGTAAGATTTAATGCCTTCAATCTTTAGATCAGCTGGAAATCCATATTGATATTGGATAGTTGGCAATTGAGGGACTGCTGCACATCCAATGTTATGAATATGTCCACCGTAGCCTCCTTTCAAAGCACCAACACATTTTCCGTAAGGTATTTCAATCTCAAAAGGTTCTCCTCCATCTGAAGTGCCGAATCTTAGAGTTCTTCCTTGGTTTGTAACTAGTTTAAAGTGATCAATAACGCCTCCGTGGTGACCTCCAAATCCTTCGATCCATTCGTCTCTATTGAAAGTGACCTCTTCATATTTAAGCTTTGAAGCATCTGTGGAATCCTTCATTCTTCTTGGAGATATGATCATTCCTTTGTTGCTTGTTTCGTAAAGAGTTTGAAGTCCATAAAGATAATCATCATACCAAACTCTAAGTCTAACTAGCTTTACATCGTTTCATCCTCCTAATAAGTCCATATCATTAAATCCAGTTGTATCAGCATGAGTTTTTCCACAAACTCCAAGATCTGTGAAAGACGTAGCCATTTCTATTTATAATTAAGAAAATCTTTAAAGGCTTATTTCTTTTGAAAAACAGAATGTTATACATAAATTTTTATCAAGTTTTTTAGTAAAAATAAGTTGATTGTTTTTTCCTAAATATTCTTGTTTTTCTTCTATTTCAATTTTATTAATATTTTTT
>NZ_JAJBJC010000004.1 GCF_021811825.1 Candidatus Anadelfobacter sociabilis
TAGCTTGAAAACCCAACTTGTTACGGCAAACCTATTCAAAACTCTCGAATCTTACCTTTACATAAAATACACAAACAAATAACTTTAAATACACAATAATAACAATATTAATATTAATGCTGTGTTCAATTCACTAAACTAATCCATACAATATAATTCCTAGCATATTCTTCATACTAATTTGTTAATATTTTAACATTTTTTCGTGCAAAATGTTTTCGTTCGTATATTTTTCAGTATTACTATTTTTATATAGTGACATGCCTTTAATTGTATCTATAGCGCGCATAAGTTGAAAATCTTTTTCCTCCTCTCCAGTGATTTTTTCTAATGTAAGATCTATCCCTTCCTTAATATCACTTGCAGATTTTTGCTCTTTTTGATTCATTTTTAGATTATTTTGTGCTTCTTCTTGTTGTTTAATGTTATTTTGCGCTTTATCATCTCTAATTTGATTAGATTCTGGAATTATATGACCTTTGAGTGATGCCTCTGATATAACGGAAGTCGATTGTACCGGATATACAATAGCTTCTTCAACTACAATATCTGGCATGATTCCCTTAGCCTGTATCTCATTTCCATTGGGCGTGTAATACATATAAGAAGTAAGTTTAAGAGCTCCTCCATTGGATAATGGTATAATTCTCTGTATCGAGCCCTTCCCGAAAGATCTAGTTCCAAGAATTAATGCCCTTTTATTATCTTGAAATGCTCCTGCAACTATCTCTCCCGCAGAAGCAGTGCCAGAATTAATCATAACAACAATAGGTAACCCCAAGCTTATGTCTCCTTCATTTGAATGATAGCTTATATCCTCTTCTTTATCATTCCCTCTCACAGAAACTATATCACTATCATTTAAAAAAAGATCTACTACCTCTACTGCTTGATTTAAAAGACCACCACCATTCCATCTAAGATCAAAAATAATTCCATCTAATTTATTGTTAGCAATTTTTTTTAAATTTTCAAATTCCTTTTGAACAGATATAGAAGTATTACCATTAAAGCTTTTTATATTGATATAAGCTATAGATTTATTAGACACCAACTTAACATTTACAGAAGGAATCTTGATCATCTCTCTTACAATTTCATAATCCTTAATCCTGCCATCTCTCTTTAAAACTTTTAGTAACACAATACTACCAACAGCTCCCTTAAGCTCTTCTACAGCTTTATGTGCTCCACCTTCAATCTCAGATATATTTTTCCCATTAATAGCTAAAATCACATCATTTGGACGTATACCAACTCTAAATGCGGGACTGTCTTCGTAAGGAGAAATTATTCGTAAAGCATTTTGCTCAAATATAAGTTCAGCACCTATACCACTAAACTCACCTTGTATAATATCTTTATTTTCATTGAAAGTTTTTGCATCCAAATAAGCAGAATGTGGATCAAGAGATCCTAGCATCCCACTTAATGCGCTATCTATTAATTTCTTCTCATCCACATCTCTCACATAATTTGCTTTTATTTTTGTTATTATATCTTGCAAAAAATTCCCAGTACTCACTGCAAAAGAAATATTAGTAGACTTGAGGTAAAAAATGCTTACAATGATAGCATACGAAAGTATTTTATAGATGATTTTAGCATAATTTTTATGCAATATCTCTAAGTACATAATGAACTACACAATAAAATATTGATAGATTATTAAAACTTGATCTTTACAAGATTTATATCATAAACACAATACTGCGCAACTTTATAACCCCCATTCATCAGCATATTAACTTATTATAGTGTCATATTTATCACTTTTAACTAGGGATTTCGACTTTTGCTTACCAAAAAAATTGATCGCAAAATACCCAATATCACCAAGAGATCACTCGAAATTACTTTGTACTGATTATAAATGTGTCATAGATGAATTGCAATTTTTTAATTTACCTCAAAAATTGAGAGCAACAGATATACTAGTTTTTAATAATGCAAAAGTCATTCCATCTCAACTTACATGCACAATTCTAAATGATGACGGAATGATTAGTATAGATAACGTGAAAGTAAATCTCACTAAAAAGATAAACGATAGTAGCTGGCAGTTAGTTGGAAAATATGGAAAAAAATTGAAAAAAGGCAGTATCTTGCACTTTAAAAAAAATCCTACTGATACAGAGTTGTTACATAAATCCAATAATACACAACTAACAAATAATGTAGATCTTATAGGTGAAATTACCGATAGAGATGGAATGTTTGCTGAAGTAAAGTTTAATGTTAAAGGAGATCTATTAATTAACAAATTTTATGAACTAGGTATAATTCCTTTGCCACCATATCTAGAACGTCCTACAGAATATCTAGATAACATAAATTACCAAACAATATATGCAGAGAAGATAGGAGCTGTTGCTTCTCCAACAGCTGGATTACATTTTACAAAACAAATGCTGGAGCAAATCTCGCTTTTAGGTATCAAGTGTTTATCACTTACTCTTCATGTAGGTGGTGCAACATTCTTGCCAATCAAATGTGATAATATATCTAATCATAAAATGCATACAGAATCATTTGAAATAGATAAAAAAATCATAGATTCTTTAATAGATGCTAAACTAAAAGGATATCGTATTATTTGTGTAGGAACTACTACGCTCCGCGTACTAGAAAGTATATCCGATATTATCTTATCACAATGTTCTAAACATTTCATACAACACAAAGACAAAAATTCTACACTTCCATTCATAAATAACCTTCGTTATGTAAATGGTGTATATTTTGGTGAGACTAATATTTTCATTGTGCCTAATTACAAATTCAAAATTGCAGATGCTATAATAACTAATTTTCATCTACCAAAATCTACACTATTTGTATTAATTTGTGCAATTTTAGGAAAATCAAATGCCCATAAAATATACGCACATGCAATAAATAATAAATATCGTTTTTTTAGCTATGGTGATGCGTGTTTTTTTGAAATTACTAATCACTAAACTTATTTCATAATAATACAAAAAATGTCTAATTCTATTGTACAAATTGGTGTAATAATTGGTGTACATGGCATAAAAGGAGGTATAAAGATACTCTGCTTTACAGAAAAACCACAAGATATAATGAAATTCAAAAAGATTTATGATGCTAGTGGATTTGTATATAAAATCGATAAAGTTATATCATATAAAAAAAATGAGATAGTTGTATATATAAAAGGTATTTCATCACCAAATATTGCTAAACTCTTGTTAAATAAAATATTGATGGTTGATAGGACAGATCTACCATGCCTAAGGAATAGTGAATTTTATTATTGTGATATTATTGGATCAACAGTAATGGTCTTTGAGAGTAATGTTGTGTTAGGTGTGGTACAAAATATATTTACATCTGGAGCAACAGAAGTATTAGAAATATTTAGTGCAGAAACAAATAAACTGATTACGTATCCATTTTCCAAAAATTTTATTTCAGAAATAAATATATCTGAAAAATATATTATTGTTTTACCAATAGAAGAAATCTAAGATGAATATAATTGATTATAACTTATCTTCATAAATTGATTAAATTTCGTCAAACCACCAATCTCAAAAGCTCTTGGAGAATTTTTTGAAAAAGTATATGTCTTTTTCGATTACATGGTAAATTTTTAATTCAACACAAAAAATATACTACACATATAAACCAAATTTTATTAAACTTGCAAACTTACGCGCTATATGTAATATACAATTTTAGTAGTGGTAATTAATACTTAAGTTTAATTAATTATCTTCTGTGAAATTATTGTTATGGTGCTGTAAATTTAACTAAAATTCTTATAGTTTTTATTATTTAAGTAATTGATAATTATGCCAAAAGTTTGTTTTATTGAAAAAAATGGATCAGAAGTGATTGTAGAGGTGCCTGTTGGATTTTCAATATTAGATGCAGCTAGGCAGAATAATATTAAACTTGATGGACCATGTGGTGGGAATCTTGTTTGTGGGTTGTGTAATATTATTGTGGGTGAAAAATTTTATGATAAACTCCCAGCTCCTTCAGAAGATGAAGAAGATATGTTGGATTTAGTTCCAAACTGTTGCAAAACATCTAGACTAAGTTGTCAAATAAAAATGACTGATGCATTAGATGGTATCAAAATAAAGCTTTAAATGCCGAAATATATACAATGAAGAGTATAGCGTTTCCACTATAAAGGGAATTTGTCTTATGAGGAGAAAGAAAAATGTAAGCTGCAAGAAAAATTCATTGTGTCATAAAACAGTAATCTTGACACAACATAGGTATAGAGCTTTTAACATACTAAAAAATATATGATTAGATGATATGAAAAATACCTTAACCCCGTATACTATCACCTAAAGCAAAATAGTGAAACTTAATAAGTTGCACAAGAACCTAAATATCAATCCTATATAGCATCTTCAACTTTGTAATACGTTACAATAAAATATAATGGATCAGACATTTCAGCATTTTTGACCAACACATCATTTATATTAAAATACATAATAGCTTTCTTTTTTTCTGAATTAACAACTTTTTCTTTTACAGAGGTAATAAGATTAAAAAAAACAATCGCTGAACTAGGGACTTCCTCATCATTTTCAATAACAAATTTTACCTTAACAACTTGAGCACTGCACTTCTCAAAAAATCTGTACTTTAAAATTGGACTTTCAGGATTTTCATATATATTCATGTGATGCATATACTCAGTATAAACCTTTCGCGAGGATAGATGACGTATTTTTTCTAAAAGCTCATTCCAATTTGTTACTTGTAAAATATCTCTTGAATAATTTTCGCGTAATAAAACATATTCTTTTAGCATATATCTTGCTAATGATACAGTTATCTTTTCATGTTTCTGCTCTACAATCGGTTTTATTTTAGCAAAATATTCAACAGTATCATCAAAATAAGTAGCAAATGGAACTCTTTCCACGGTATAATAAGATGTAGTAGTTCTATAAACGTTATAACTCACAAAAGAAAGTATAATGAAAAATATTATAGTATAAAAAATCATCCCAAAGGGAGAGAGGTATTTGTTAATATACCATTCCATTGCTAAGTCAAAATAAGATTGCTCTACAACAATATCAAATGTGGAATATGAGTTTTTTTTCTTTCTAGAGCTTATATTTGGAGTATTCTGACTGCCCAACTCTTTTATAATAACTTGCTCTTCTAACATATAAGAAACACATTCTTGATTAGATTGATCACATAAAGAATACTTAATAACACAACTAATTACTAGAATATAGTAACATAGCACATCTTAAGTAACAATTACAAAGAATATGTAATGCAAAAATTATTTTCAAATATACATCGCTCTGCGCTTTATGCCATCTGATTGTGATTTTGATGTACTAAACATCTGCTAATTCTACAAATTACAAATTTGAAGTTTTTTGTAAGTAATACTTTTAATTTCTCTTATATTGATATCATCCGATTAGAAGGTTATACTCAATGCCATTATCTTAAAACATCTTTATAAATATAGATACTCTGCAGAAAATTCACAGAACACTTCTCTCTTTGTAGAGGATGAGGGTCTCTTCTTTGTATATTCGGCAATCAATACATCCTATATCTTTGCATATTATCTCATACCATATCGAGAATCAATATATCGTCATAACTCATCATACAAAATAGTCTGTACCTCTAAATATAAAACTCAACTCAACACATGAATATCCTTAATATGAATATATCTCCATCATCAACCCTCTTCAATCTTTTGAGGCGAATAATCAAAAAATCATATAATCTGCAATTTATATAAAAAATTACAAAATTTCCAAAGGATAAGGCAATGAATGTGAGATAATTTATCTGTACCAAATAATTCTTCATAACACAAATCCACATTATTTGTACTTGGGAATGATTGTAGATTTTATATATCAATCTACAATAATGACTTCAGATAAAATCCTGTTATACTGCGATCACACCGTGCTATATCTTCTGGAGTACCACAAGCAATAACCTCGCCCCCAGAACTACCCCCATATGGTCCTATATCAACTACATAATCTGCATTTTTTATAACGTCTAAGTTATGTTCTATCACTATCACCGTATTGCCTACATCCACTAACTTATGTAAAACAGAAAGTAATTTGCTTATATCATGAGTATGGAGTCCAGTAGTAGGTTCATCCAAAATATAGAGTGTATTTCCTGTGGATTTGCGTGATAACTCCTTTGCCAATTTTATACGTTGCGCTTCTCCGCCAGATAATGTAGTAGCTGATTGTCCAATGCGCATATAACCTAATCCTACTTCTTCTAAAGCAAATAATTTTTCTTGTATCATTGGTATATCTTTAAAGAACCTTACTGCATCTTCTGTAGTTAGTGCTAGTATATCAGCTATAGATTTTTCATTATACTTGATCTCTAAAGTCTCTTTACTATAGCGCGAGCCCCTGCACTCTTCACATATAACATATACATCTGGTAGAAAGTGCATTCCTATTTTTATTACACCATCACCTTCGCAAAATTCACACCTACCACCTTTTACGTTGAATGAAAAGCGACTAGCATTATATCCACGAGCCTTAGCATCAGGTAATAAAGCAAACAAATCGCGTATAAAGGTAAAAACTGAAATATATGTGGCAGGGTTAGATCTTGGTGTACGACCTATAGGTGACTGGTCTACTTCAATAACTTTATCAACGTATTTTATACCAAGTATTTTATCATATTCTCCTGGTGCTGTTTTAGTGTGATATAGACTCTTTGAAAGGGCTTTGTAGAGTGTATCTATTATCAACGTACTTTTTCCACTGCCAGATACTCCTGTTATTGCTGTAAATGTTCTTATAGGTATTTTTACACTAACATTCTTCAAATTATGTGATCTTGCTCCAAATATCTCAATGTAATGCCCGTGAGTTGCTTCGCGACGTTTTGTGGGAAGTGCTATAGACAGTTTTCCACTTAAATATTGACCAGTTAAGCTAATTTCATTTTTCATCACTTCTTCTGGTGTTCCACATGCAACAACATTACCTCCGTATATTCCAGCCCCTAATCCAATATCAACAATATAATCTGCTGATCGTATTGTGTCCTCGTCATGTTCTACAACTAAAACAGTATTACCCAAATCTCTAAGCCCTTTAAGCATATTAAGTAAACGCTCATTATCACTTTGATGAAGTCCAATAGATGGCTCATCTAACACATATAGCACTCCACTAAGATTAGAGCCAATTTGCGTTGCAAGCTTAATCCTTTGACTCTCTCCTCCAGATAATGTGTTGGATTTTCTATCGAGATTGAGATAGCTTAGCCCTACTTCATTAATTATAGTTAGTCTTTTTACAATTTCTTGTGTCACATAATATGCAATTTTACGATGTTTTTCAGATAATTTGCTTTCTATTTCCTTGAACCATTTTAATGCTTCAGATATAGACATTTCTGATACTTGACCTATGTGCTTATCATCTACTTTTACACATAGTGCTTCTCTCCTTAATCTATATCCATTGCAGCTACTACATTCTCTTGTACTTTGGTAACGCTGTAAACTATCTATTAAATGATCACTTTCCGTACTTTCTATTAATTTTTCTAGCGTTGGTATTACTCCCTCAAATTTCTCCTTTATCTTTTTTCCCTTCAATCCATCGAAATAATGCAATTCTAAAACTTTATCGCCAGATCCATATAATATTACATCGACGATATCTTTTGGTAGTTTTTGAAATGGTGTATTAATATCAAATCCATATTGCTGAATAAGTGATTCAAGAATTTGTTTATAGTATTGTGATTGCCTGTTGGTGACGACATTATAATCTTCATCGCGATTTACAATAAACGGTGATATTGCACCTTCCGCAATTGACAGATTGGGAAGAGATACTATCAATGCAGGATCAAAAAAAACTTCTATACCCAGCCCATTGCACCTAGGGCATGCGCCATATGGCTTATTAAAAAGAAAAAGTCCTGGTTCTATTTCTCCTATAGTAAATCCAGATACAGGGCATGCAAATCTTTCAGAAAAAGCTATTTTATCTCCAATTTTATAAGAACATTCGGAAGTTTGAGATTCGTTAATCTTCAAAATTTTTACTATTACTATTCCATTACCTATTTTAAATGCACGTATTATATGCGATTTAATTAGCGTAAAGTTTTCTGGGTACAAACTAACTTTTGCTATTGGTACATCTATATCACACGATCCATCTCGCTCAATGAATGCTAATTCTTCAAAAGTACAGCACTTATCGTCAATAAATACATTTGTAAAGCCCTGTTTACGTAACATCATAAGACTTTTTATAGTATCGCTCTTGAAAGATTTGGCAATTGAGGCAAAAATCTCTATTTCACATCCATTGGGTAATTGAGATATTGTTTGCACGACAGTTTCTGGTGTTTGTTTCTCTATTGGCAACCCAGTAATCGGCGAATAAGGGCATCCAATACGAGCAAAAAAAATCCTCATGTAGTCATATATTTCTGTCATGGTAGCGACTGTAGAGCGTGGATTTCTAAAGCTACCTTTTTGATCAATAGCAATCGATGGTGATAGTCCGCTGATAGATTCAACATTCGGTTTATCTTGCACTTCAAGAAATTGACGAGCATATGAAGTTATGCTCTCTATATATCTTCTCCTTCCTTCGGCATGCAATGTATCAAATGCTAATGAGGATTTTCCAGAACCACTTACTCCAGTAAAAACTACTAACTTATTTTTAGGTACAGTTAGATCAATATTCTTGAGGTTGTGCTCATTAGCACCTTTAATATGTATACTATCGTTAACTGATGTCATTATCGAATCTACACAAATAAAATTATTAGTCATTTTTCAAATAACGATTCAATAATGTATAAATCAAGTGTGCGAATAGTACAATGAAAAGATAGAAAAATACTTGAAAAACTCTATCTATGTGATTTTTTAATATTTATTAAAAAAATTTCTTTGTATTTTTCAATATGAATATAATGCTCACCAATATGTGTTGAGTCATATTAAATCATATTAAAAACATTTACAAAAGTTTATAGAAAATCCAAAATCTTTATCTTGATTTTTTTGAAACTTCATCATATAAGTGCGAAGTAAGTTGTATAAATGGGATCTTAGTTCAGTGGTTAGAACTCACCGCTCATAACGGTGCTGTCGTAGGTTCAATTCCTACAGATCCCACCATATTATATAATTATATTATCAGATTTTTTCCAGAAAACCTGCAAGATGGTTTTTTGAATACATTGAGCTTTCCGTAAGCTTTCATTTACACTTATTTTTTGGTAACAATTTTTAGTTCGTTATTTAGGTCATTAAAACGACGATTTGCCAAATTATCTTACAAGCATAAAGAGTTTGGTTAAAATATGTTTTTAATATCTCTATATACAATATTTATTAAGTAAGTGTTGTAGTCTGCGCATCTGCAATCTATCATCTTCTAAAGAGTCAAATTTTTTTATTAATTATAACATTAATAATGCTGTTGCACAAAACACAAAATCTGCTACAATATATATGTCGTGAGGCTATGGTAATAAACGTTATTTAGAATAGATATTTTGGACTCGGGGGCGGTACCCGACACTTCCACCATTATACTTGAGGGGGTGACCTAGTTTCGACAGGTATTGAAAAAAATAGCTTTTGCCCAGTATAAATACCACTGTGATGGGTTTAAAATTATAAATGCAAACAAAACTTTTGCATCTGTAAGGAAGACTTTTTCTGCTCCATTGCGTCGTTTTGCTATGGCTGCTTAATTGACTTCTTATTACGCGGTTTGGACTCACCGGGCAACAGAACGAGTCTTGTTATCTTTTCTTCAGTTAGATATTTTACTTTGGCAGCTTGCTTTGCGTTTTTGTATTGCTGTGTGATATCAAGTCTTTAAATCTTAATATATATACCGTACGTACAATATTGATAATATTTAATATAAAAAAGCCAGAACAAAATGATGCTAATTACTTTAAGCTTTCAATAATGTCATTATTGATATCTCAAACTGGCGTTCCCGACGGGATTTGAACCTGTGACCTCCAGATTAGGAATCTGATGCTCTGTCCTGCTGAGCTACGGGAACTCATTATATATATCAATAACAGTATATTAGGTATATTAACTTTTATATCAAGTATTTTGCTTATGGATACGATGTATATGCACATCATTAAAACATTTTAAAATTATATATTCGCCTCAAAAGATTGAAGAGGATTGATGATGGAGATATATTCATATTAAGGATATTCATGTGTTGAGTTGAGTTTTATATTTAGAGGTACAGACTATTTTGTATGATGAGTTATGACGATATATTGATTCTCGATATGGTATGAGATAATATGCAAAGATATAGTATGTATTGATTGCCGAATATACAAAGAAGAGACCCTCATCCTCTACAAAGAGAGAAGTGTTCTGTGAATTTTCTGCAGAGTATCTATATTTATAAATCGTAGTAACACAAGATGATTTATCACTTGACGCATTATATCGGGATGAGTAATTAATGCAATTAAATATATTCAAATTTATAAATGTAATCTGCCTCATTAATTTAATAAGGAGTCGCCTCTGTCTTATTACTACCATCAAATAATTATATCAATATTGCATTAATGTTCATCGAATTATCACAATAACGCCACAATGATTCTAATAATACATCAATATTAGTGAACTGAAAAATATTCTTTCTATAATATCTCATCTCTATTGGATTTTATTATATTTTTTATATTACTCGCTACTTCTTCTACTTCTTTTTTATCATGACCTTCTATTAAAATACGTATTTTTTTTTCTGTACCAGATTCGCGTACCATAACTTTCATGTGTGGTTTAGAACGAATTATGTTATCTATTAAATCTTTGTTTTTAGTGCTAGATAGTGGGCTTATATCATGAAAACTAATATATTCTTGGATAAAAGGATTTAATGTAAATAAACTAAATGCTTCGCTTACATTGACTTTTTTTTCAGCAATAGCATTTATCACATATAGTGCTGCTAAAATACCATCCCCTGTATATAGATAATCTCCCATTATTATATGTCCAGAAGTTTCTCCACCAAAATTTGATCTATGATTTTGCATTTCTTCAGCAACATATCTATCTCCAGTTCTTGTAGTAATTACCTTTATTCCTAGAGAGTTCATATATCGTGTTAATGCATTATTAGAGCTTTCAGTTACAATAATGCAATTATTTTTCAATTTATTAGACATCGCTAAGTGTGAAGCAATAAATCCTATAAGCATATCACCATGAATGATTTGTCCCTTCTCGTCACATACAACAACTCTATCCGCATCACCATCAAATGCAAATCCTATATTCGCTTGGTATTCTAAAACTTTTTTGCTTAACTCTTCTGGCGCTGTAGAGCCGCAGTTGGCATTAATATTTAATCCATCAGGTTCATTGTGTATAGATATAACTTCAGCACCTAATTCCCAAAATATTGATGGAGCAACTTTATACGCAGAGCCATTTGCACAATCTATAACGATACGGAATTTCGATAATTTTCTTTCTCTACTGTACGCACCCTTGATATACTCTATATAACGACCTATGGCATCCTCTAATCGTCTCGCTTTTCCAAGTTCTTCTGCGCTTACTAACAAAGATTGAAAATCTCCGTTAGTCAATGCATTATCGCAGTATTCCATAAGTTCATATATTGTTTTTTGTGCTTCATCTTTCATTTTCAATCCATGCTCATCGAACAATTTGATTCCGTTGTCGTGATGTGGGTTATGTGAGGCGGTAATCATCACTCCAAAGTCTGCGCGAAGTGAGTGTACTAATACTGGAACCGCTGCTGTAGGCATAGGTCCAACTAGAATTACATCAATTCCCATTGATATAAGACCGGATGTTAGAGCTTGCTCTATCATATATCCAGAAAGCCTTGTATCTTTTGCAATCACAGCTCTTAAAAGTTGTTTTTGCCCATTGTTATGGCTAATTTGTAAAAGTTTTTTTCGAAAATACAATCCTATTGCGATGCCAAATTTTAGTATAATATATGCGTTAATTGGATATAAATTAACTCTACCACGTATTCCATCTGTGCCAAATAGTGTTTTTTTCATTAATTTCACTCTACAAAATTATTTGTTTAATATTTATTACTTATATGGCTGTAAAAAGCTATAAAAAATAATGTGTCAACTAATTTTACAGTAATTTGTACTATCAGTTTTTGTATAAATGCCGATTTATAGAACATTTATAATATGTTCGCGAATAATTTATGATTGATAATGAAGAAATTTTTTTAATTTCTACTTTACTTTCTAATGAAGGAGGGGTTAAAATTGTAGTTATGGTTACGATACATACTGTAAATTGTATTCAATTGCTAAAATAATGCTTACAGATCACGTATCTCCATAACCATAGATAGAGTTATTTATATACAATAGAATTTAGAGACGGGGGAAATAAAAACAAAGATTACGCATGTGCTATTAGTCAATAGCACAATGAACATGTGTGTAAATACAAAAAATAATTTAATAAATATATATTAAGAGGGGGTAAAATATATGGCTTTTAAAGGAACGGTTGATGTGGGTGCCGCGCTTGCTGCGCAAGGGCTTCCTGTAAACAAAATTACAAAACTAGTTGCTAATGCTAGTAATGTGACAAAAAATAAAAAAAGTGGAAGTAACGATTTACTTAGATTTGACAATATTCCATTTAATTATCCAATACTTTTGAGTGGAGCGAATAGCAATGGTGGTGCATTTAATTATAAGGCAGGAATTGCAACTGGTATTTTGAATATCACATTACAAGGTCAGGGTAGTAGTAGTAGTACTTTTACGTTTAAAGCAGATGGTACAGAGGGTGGTTTTAGCACAGTAAATGTTATTCTAGGGGCTGTTAATACTCTAGGAAACACTATAGATGTGCAAAACGGAAGTGGAAGTTATAGTGCTACAACATTATCTATAGGAGAAGGAATGCTTGGTAGTGGTACTTTGGCTTTTAGTACGCCTATTACGAGTCTTACAACTTTTGATGCTACCAAAGCTAGAACTGATACTCAAGTAAGATTTTTGGGAACATTAACATCCTCAATAATTGCGCCTTTTACAATCAAAGGTGCTTCTACAGCCTTAACAACCGCAACCTTTAACAATGTAGTTACAGCTAGCGCTGATAAAGCTGTTAATGTGACATTTGTTGCGGCTGGTAGTATCCTAGCTATTACAGACAACATTGGTCCTGATACAAAGATAATAAATTTTACTGCTGATAGCACTAATCATGCTAACAAATTGAGGATGACTTGGGCTGGGGTAATTAGTACTAAAGACGCCAAAGTTTCTAATTTGGATATTTTATCTATTATAGATTCAATAAATGCATCTGTTGGAACTCTCGATCTCTCAGATTTTATATATCTACCTGAAAACAAGATTTCCACGATTCAATTAGAGCAAGCTCCAACTGCTGCAGCTAGTATTACTAATATTAATGATGACAGCACAGTACTCATTAGTCCTATTAGTGGCGCGCCATTTCCAATCACTGGCACTGGCGTTATTACATATAACTTAATCACTGATGCGGCAACTGGCACACTGAACTATTCAGTTAAAGGTCTAGTTGATGCTAATCTTAATAGTAATCCGCATCAAACTTTTGCTATTGGCAATAATGTCAAGAAGCTCAATATTGCGTTTGATAGTCATAATATAAATGATACAAAAGTCACACTCAACACATTAAGTACAGCGTTAACAAATATTGCTTTAGATGCAGGAGGGGGCGCAACAACAACAATCGAATTAGATTTAGGAAGTGGTGTAAGCATACCAGCAGCTGATGTAACAATTTCTCCAACAAGTTTTATTAGTGGTGGTACTAACATATTAAGTGCTTTCAAACTCTCCGGTAGTCCAAATGGCTCTACTAATACATATAAAGTAAATTTTCCGAATAAGCTTGATGACACATTCGATATAAGTACATTTACTAGTGGCAATAAAGTAGCTATTGATTCTCAAGATATTCCAACAATAAAAGGAGGTGATGGTGACATTAATTTTACAGATAATAGCACTAATGATGGTATCATAGGCAGCTTAACATTCGGCACTGGAGAGAGTAATATCGTGATAAGTGGTAATAATCTTCGCACATACAATAGTATAAATCTTGGTGCAGGAGATGATACATTTATGACAAGCAATTCTCAAACATCAACTTTTAATGTTGTTGGAGCTGTTTCGAGTAGTGGTGAGAATTTTTGGAAATATAATGCTACAGGACAAAATAAAATTATTTTTGTTGATAATGGTAGTAGTGGACCAACATTTTTATCAGGAGCAGATCATATTAAGTTTCGTGTAGATAATCAAAGCGTTGCTGGAACAACTTCTGCTTTATATGATGCAGGATTAGGGGGAAAAGTTAAAAAAAGTGATTATGTAACCTTTTCTGATCCAATTAGTGGTGATTGCACAACATCTTGTACTGGTGCAATATCAGGAACTCAATCTGCAAATGTGATATATCTTAATATCAATCAAAGCAATGAATTGAGCAATATCGCTATTACTAATATAGCAATTACTCTGCCAAATCCAGCTGCCGTTGGTGGTGAAACAGTTTTAGTTAATTATAAGGCTGGCGCCGATTCTTATTTAGGTGCGTTGCACTATAGTGAAGGTGATATTACGCCAGATTCATATGTGACACTTTTTAAAGCAAAATCATACTCAGCGGGATTTATAGCGACTGATTTTGGTTTTGAAGATGCGGACGGCGATAATTACTTTTATGAGAAGACAAATAATAGTATGCAGATAATTAATAGCATTCAATCGACAACAAAATTCTATATAGCAAACAATGTTGCTGAATTGGCGGGATTAGTAAATACTGGTTACCCAGTGCAGGCAGCTGTGTCTACTGGTGGTACTCGTGAGGTTATTTCAGGAGGTGAAGCACCCGTAGCTTGTGATGATGTATCTGGCAATTGGAGTAGTAGTTCGCATGGTGTCTATCAGGTTACATCTTCAGTGGGTAGTTGTAATGTGATTAATTTTTCAGATGAGCAAAATAATCAGCTTACCGCAGCAGATTTAGCAAACTTACAAGTATCAGATGGTGCCAATGCTAACTATAACAAGGTTGTTATATTGTATCACACAGCAACTGACTCATATTTAGCTATTGGACAAGTTGCTACTGGGGAGAGCTGCACAGGAAGCGTTTGTTCTATAACTGGTTTGACAAATGCATATGAAATACTTAATGATAGTACTACACTTAGTTCATCAAATATAGGTTTTTATGGTGATTTTATCGGTATAGGTGGTTAAAAATCTATCATTGACAAAAAATTGCGCAAAAGCATAAAAGAAGTGAGAGTCATATTTGATATGGCTCTCTTTTTTTTGCTTATTGCGCTTTCAATGCAAATGCGTTAAAGATTTTATCGCGCATTGTCATTAACATATATGATTTATGAAAGATAGAGCTATAAAAAGTATTGAAGAAATATACAACATCAGACATTTCAGCGAAGCAAATATACAATTTGGGCAAAGAGTACTGCTTAGAGTAGATTTTAATGTACCATTCTTTATTGAAAGCAGCGAGATTAGTGATTTTACCCGAATTGATGCTGTAATGCAAACTGTAAAAACACTAATTGAATTAGGTGCGAAGATAATACTGATCAGCCATCTAGGCGATCCAAAAACTTTGAGTAATAGAAAAAATTTATCATTCTCACGAATTGCAACGCATCTTTCGTTACATTTCTATAAGCAATTGGGTGAAGAAATGGGATTTATAGAAGATGTTGTAGGCGAGAGTGATAGTCATTCTATAAACTCTAAAATTTCTACGCTATTTCAAAAATATAATATTGTTTTATTAGAGAATTTGCGTTTTTGTTCTGGTGAAAAATCTAATGATATTGCATTTGCAAATACTTTATCAAATTTCGCTTCTGTGTATATCAATGATGCATTTTCTTGTATGCACAGAAAGCATGCTTCTATTGTTTTACTTCCAACACTTCTACCATCTTACGCAGGAAGCGCTCTTTGGGAGGAATTGACAAGCTTAGAGCTATTATTAAATTCTGAAACGATGATGGAATATACTAAAAGCAAAATTGCAATCGTCGGTGGTAAAAAAGTTTCTACAAAAATCTCTGTTCTTTCAGCATTATCGAATAAATTTGATTATTTGATTATTGCAGGCGCAATGGCAAATACATTTTTGCGTGCTATGAATATTCCAATAGGTGATTCATTTTTTGAAGAAGAAATGCTTATGGTAGCTAAAAATTTTATGATAGATAATAAGAAAACAAAAATTATTCTACCATCAGATGTTGTTTTATCAGATTTCAAAGTGGTAGATATTACACAAAATTCTTCATTAGATCTATGTAATATTGTACAGGGAAAAAAGATATATGATATAGGAAAAAAGACTCTAGATATAATATTTAATTTGCTTAAGAATGCATCTCTTGTTGTATGGAATGGTCCAGTTGGTTATTATGAACATCCTTCATTTAATGAAGGTACAAAAGCAATAGCAAATTATATAGTTAACTCAGTGCACATGCAACAAGATACTAAGAGTATTATAGGCGGTGGTGATACAATTGCAGCACTTTCCGTTGCTGGCTTTAGAAAAGGTAATTTTACACATGTTAGTTGTGGTGGAGGCGCGTTCTTAGAATGGTTAACTAATAAGAATTTATGTGGTATTACTGCTTTAAGAGATATAAGTTGAGAGAATTTTCTTAATATATGTTCATAAGTTTATAAATTTAATGAATGTAGTGAGTAAAAATGCAGGAACTTTTATATAAAGACATAATCAAATCTTATGATATTAGAGGAGTGTGGGAGCAGAACTTACTCCCACAAGACATAGATTTAATCTCTCGTTGTCTTGCAAATTATACATTGAGTAGAGGTGGTAAAGCGGTTTGCGTTGGGCGAGATGGTAGAGCAAGTTCAAAAATAATTTATGAGATTGTCTGCAATAATTTTATTAAAATTGGTATAGATATTATAGCATTAGGGCTAATACATACACCAATGTTATATTTAATAATGAACGACAGTAAAAATGCATTGAATACCAAGTCTATTGATGGCATCACTGAAATGGGTCTTATGATTACTGGCTCGCATAATCCTCCAGATCATAATGGAATAAAAATTATGTTGAAAGATCGGTTTTTAGAAGGAGCTGATATAAAGCGTGTAGTAGACAATTATTTAAATCAAGAAATAAATTCGCAAAATATATCAAAACAATATAACAGTGGTACGTTTCATGATTTAAACTTAACAGAATATTATATAACGAAAATCGTTAAATCTAGTAAAATATCGGATGTAGATTGCTCTAATTTAAAAATAGCTTGGGATTTAGGTGGTGGGGCTATAGCAGTGATACTGCCGACTTTACTTTCTATATTAAAAACTCACAATATTCTTATTAATGAATTAATAGATTGTAAATTTAGTGGTCGTTCTGCAAACCCTATACCAGAAAATTTATCAGAATTATGTGACAAAATCATGAGCAACGAGTGTGATTTTGGCTTTGCATTTGATGGTGATGGTGATCGAATTGTTATGGTTATGAATGATGGACGCATTCTTACTGGAGGAGAGTTACTTTATATTATAGCGTGTGACATGAAAAATAGAATAGATCATTTAAAAGTAATAGTAGACATTAAGATGAGTCAAAAGATTATTGATCGATTGAAAAGCAATAATATTGATGTTACTTTATTGCCTAGTGGTCATTCAATTATAAAAAATAATATGAGTAAGCAAAAAATTATACTTGCTGGTGAGATGAGTGGGCATATTTATTGTGCAGAAGATTACTACTACATTGATGATCCACTTCTTATAGTGTGTAAAGTTATTAGAATACACCAAAATGATAATAATTTCATTAGAGCTAGGTTAGGTGAATTGGGTGTGAGTTATTCATATGAAGGAAATATCAAATGTAGCTTGGAAATTAGTGAGGGTATTATTTTTGCAATAGGAATGAAATTAATAAATTTAGGTATTCCTTATTGTAATATTGACGGTATAAGATGCGTATATGAATGGGGATATTGGTTAGTAAGAAATTCTAATACGGAAGATATATTAATGATTCACATAGAATCAGATACGCAAGAAAAACTATACAAAATTTGGTTAATGGTATATAAGCTTCTGTTAGAGATAGCAAAGAATTGGAGGGGTAATGATTTATTATTAAAAGTTAAGAACATGAATAGACCATCAATCTATAAAAAAGCATAATGAAATTAGAATCTTCAAAAGATTCATAATAGATAATTGCCTAGTATAATTATTGAATTTATGTTTTAATTTAATCCTGCATTGATGTATTACAATGCTAGATCTGTTTGATAGTATTTAGTTGTTTGTATGCAAAATTGTAGTGAAAGTAAATTAGAATATAAGATTGCCGGGGGTACTCCAGTTGTAGGAGAAATATCATGCATGGGTGCTAAGAATTTAGCTACTAAAGCTATGGTTGCATCTTTACTTTCTTGTGAAAAAACAATTCTTCACAATGTGCCACATATAGGTGATGTTGAAATAACAGAACAAATGTTGCATTCTATGGGAGTAACAACAAAATGGCTCGATACAAATGTTCTCGAAATAAACCCTTCTACAATTAATAAGGCAACAACTACATTTCCTGATTCAAGAACAAATAGGATTCCAGTTTTATTGCTTAGTATCTTACTACATAAATTTGATGAAGTATATGTACCAATTGTGGGGGGGGATGGTATAGGGAAGAGAAAAATTGATTTTCATATTGCAGCACTAGAAAATTTTGGGGCAGCCATAGTACTGCAAGAAAATTGCTATTTTGCAAGCATTATTAAGGGGCGGCTTAAATCTTGCCATATTAAATTACCATATCCATCAGTAGGAGCGACAGAGACTTGTCTTTTTCTAGCAGTTCTTGCAGAGGGTACTAGCATTATAGAAAATATCGCAATTGAACCAGAAATATGCGAGCTTATAACGATGCTTAGATCTATGGGGGCAATTATATTTTTGGAGTCTGATAGGCGTTTGATTGTAAAAGGAGTTAATAATCTTCGCGGTACTACTACTTATCTTATAGGGGATCGTATAGAGGCCGCATCTTGGGCTTGTCTCGCATGCGCATCTAATGGCAGAATTAAGCTTAAAGGAGTAAGGCCATCTTTGTTTGGTAATTTTTTATCATATTACACTATGGTTGGTGGTGGTTTTAGTATTCTTTGTGATGATACAATTGAATTTTATCGAGCTAAAAACACCTTATCTTCAATCATCATAGAAACTGATGTATATCCAGGATTTTCAACTGACTGGCAACAGCCTTTTGCGACATTATTAACACAAACAAATGGCTTTTCTGTAATACACGAAACAGTATATGAACAACGTTTTGGCTATCTTGATATACTAAATAAACTAGGAGCTAAAACGCAAGTATTTAATGAATGCCTTGGGTCGTTGCAGTGTAGATACAGGGGGCACGATTATCCTCATAGTGCGTTAATTAAAGGCAGCACTCCTTTAGTATCTATAGATGAGCCGATCAAAATTCCAGATATTCGAGCTGGTCTTGCTTATTTAATTGCGGCTGCATTAGCTAAGGGTACAACTCACTTAATATCAGCAGAGCAGATTGAAAGAGGTTATGGCAATTTAGGTAAAAAATTACAAAATGTAAATTTAAAAATAGATAGAAAGGTACTATAACTTCTTATTACTCAATATATGATTATGAATAAATATGGAAAAAAAAGGAAATTTGTACATTTATATAAATTATTGCCAAATATGTTAACATTATTTGCAATATGTTTAGGTATCACTAGCATTAGATATGCGTTAATAGGAAAATTCGAAATTGCAACAATATTGGTTGTATTTGCTGTATTTCTTGATAGCATTGATGGTAGAGTAGCTAGATTTTTGGGATCATCTTCAGATTTTGGTGCGCATTTAGATTCTTTCGCAGATATTATAAATTTTGGTGTAAGTCCAGCAATAATAATATACTTATGGTCACTCTCCAGTATACTCTTTGGCTGGGGCGTTGTATTGATTTATGTTATATGCGGAACACTGCGTTTAGCTAGATTCAATGTGATTAATATAGAATATAAGGAGCATAGCTTAAATGACACTCATTCCATACAGAATCTAAATAACGAAGCTTATAAAATGATGGTAGCAAAACATCAGCGTAATTTTTTTATTGGACTACCTATCCCAGCTGCTGCTGTACTAATGCTAGTGCCTATGATTTCTACATTTAAGATTTTTACCAAGCATTCTTTTTCTCCTATATTTATAGCAATGTATACTATATTGATTAGTTTAATGATGATCAGTTCTATACCGATTTTTGGTGGTAAATATGTTAAAATTTCTCCCAGACTGGTGCCATTTATTGTCGCGGTTATATGGTTTATCTTGGGTGCTATCGTTATATTTCCTTGGTTTACTATTCCAATTTTATCTATTATATATGTGTGTTTAATATTTATATGTTGCATATACTATAGAGTAAAATTAAAAAATTTACAAAAGACTATAAATCATAGCGCATCTTATGATAAGACAGAAGAAATGATTAGTAATGTAAATCATAAATTATCTAACAAGAAAAGCAGTTATCATAATAACAAACCTGAGCATAAAAAGTAATAAGATTACTTTCTTTTTTATATGAAAAAACTACATAATATTTATACATGTCAAGTATGTGGAGCAAAGTCTAGTAAATGGCTTGGAAGATGTGAAGATTGTTCCACTTGGAATAGCTTTGTTGTAGAATCGGTTGATGGTACGCATCACTATGGTAAGAATATAACAAGCAACAATCACAATATTTTAAGTGAGATTGAGATATATAGTTTGTGTAAAGAAGAAGATGAGCAATTGTCTGTAGAGAGATATGATACGGGACTTAATGAGTTCAATAGGGTGCTTGGTGGTGGATGCGTTGCTGGATCTGTAATTTTACTATGTGGAGAACCAGGAATAGGTAAATCTACGCTAGTAATGCAATTGTGTAATAATGCTGGTAAAAAAAATATATCTTGTTTTTATATCAGCGGTGAAGAATCGCTAATGCAACTTAAATTACGTGCAAAAAGATTAAGTGCTTTTGGCGAAAATATCAAACTTATTACTGCTACTAATGTTAATGAGATTATCAATTTTTTAAAAAAATTATATTCTGATAGGTTGAATATAGTAATAGTAGATTCTGTACAAACATTATATTCTGATGAAATATCATCAGCTCCTGGGACTGTCAGTCAAGTTAAAGCTTGTACGTTTGAACTTATAAAAATAGCTAAAGCGAAAAATATTGTACTAGTAATTGTTGGTCATATCACTAAAGATGGACAAATTGCAGGACCAAAAGTATTAGAGCATATGGTTGATACAGTATTATATTTTGAGGGAGGTGGTGTTCAACAACATCGCATTGTTCGTACTATCAAAAATAGATTTGGATCTACTAATGAGATTGGAGTATTTGAAATGTCATCATCCGGATTAAATGAAGTACTGAATCCATCAAAACTTTTTATGACCGAAAGAGAAGACGATGTAAGTGGTGCATGTATATTTGCTGGACTAGAGGGCACTCGTAGTTTACTTGTAGAAGTGCAAGCTTTGGTTGTACATTCTTATATTCCAGTACCACGTAGAGCAGCAATTGGTTGGGATAGTAATCGCTTAGCAATGATTATTGCAATCCTTAATACAAGACTTGGCTTAAGTCTCGGTGATAAAGAAGTATACTTAAATATTGCTGGAGGATTAAGAATTAATGAGCCCGCTGCCGATCTTGCAGTAACAGTAGCTCTCATTTCTGCTGCTCGTGATATAAAAATACCGCGCAACACAGTTTTTTTTGGTGAAATCGGATTATCTGGTGAACTAAGAAAAGTAGTACAAGCAGAAAATCGTATAAACGAAGCACATAAATTAGGATTTGAAAATGTAGTAGTACCATATGATGGTAAACATTATACTTCGAATATGACAACTATTACACAAATATCTCATATTACTGAGTTAGTGAAATTTTTTAGCAAATTATAAATTTTATGTACATCATGTACGTGAATATGCAATAATTTTATATTGCTTTCAGCGGGTCTTACAGCAAAAGTTTAGCTTTTGTTGATATTTTTAAGCTTACAATGTACTAAAGTTGTTTTGTATATTATAGATTGCATTGTGCCTTTTATTAAAATCTTATGAATTCTTATGTAATATCAGTAAATTGTTGATTTGTAATACCTATTATGTAGAATAGCTAGTCGCTTTATTAAATAATTCTCATACACTATTTAACAATATTTATTTCAAGATGACTAATTCGGATGTACATTTAATCAGAAATTTTTCTATAATAGCGCATATAGATCATGGAAAATCGACATTAGCAGATAGGATAATAGAATATTGCGGTGGTCTAACATCACGCGAAATGAGTGAGCAAGTGCTAGATTCTATGGATATAGAGAAAGAGAGGGGTATTACAATTAAAGCACAAACAGTAAGGTTGCATTATAAAGCTAATGATGGAAAAGATTATATATTGAATCTTATAGATACTCCTGGACATGTGGATTTTAGTTATGAGGTTAGTCGCTCTCTATCTGCATGTGAAGGCGCATTACTTGTTGTAGATGCAAGTCAAGGTGTAGAGGCGCAAACTTTAGCGAATGCTTACAAAGCAATTGAAGTAAATAACGTAATACTACCTGTACTAAATAAGATAGATTTGCCTTCTTCAGATCCTGAAAGAGTAAAAACACAAATACGTGATGTGGTGGGCATAGAAACTGATGATACAATTGAAGTATCTGCAAAAACTGGATTTGGTATTGATAGATTATTAGAGGCAATAGTAAATATACTTCCATGTCCACAAAAAAGCAATAATGACAGACTTAAAGCTATGCTTGTCGATAGTTGGTATGACCAATATTTGGGTATAGTAATTTTAGTACGCTTAATAGATGGTACTATCTCTAAAGGGATGTGTATAAAAATGCTATCAAATGGAGTGATATACAATGTAGAAAATGTAGGAATTTTTACTCCTAAAAAGGAGCTTATTGAGAAACTTTCTGTAGGTGAAGTCGGATTTATCACCGCGGGAATAAAAAAACTTACAGATTGTCGTGTTGGTGATACAATTACGGAGGATAAAAAAGAATGCGATGTACCATTAGAGGGATTTAAACCTTCGCAACCCGTTGTATTTTGTGGTCTTTATCCTACAGATACTGGGAAATTCAATGAACTCCGAGATAGTTTGACAAAGTTGCAATTGAATGATGCTAGTTTTACATTTGAGCCAGAAAGTTCTGGGGCGTTAGGATTCGGTTTTAGATGTGGATTTTTAGGATTGTTGCATCTTGAAGTTGTACAGGAGCGTTTAGAAAGAGAATTTGATCTAGATTTAATAACTACAGCACCAAGTGTTATATATCGTATATATTTGAGATCTGGCAAAATGTTAGAAGTACATAATCCTAGCGATTTACCGAATGCTGTACAAATTGATTATATGGAGGAACCATGGGTAAGAGCTACTATCATGACTCCCGATCAATATTTGGGTGCAATACTTGATTTATGTACTTCAAAACGAGGTGAACAAATCAATCTTACTTATATAGGAAGCAGAGCAGTTGTTGTATACTGTCTTCCACTAAATGAGATAGTGTATGATTTTTATGATTGTCTTAAATCCTATTCTAAAGGTTATGCCAGCTTTGATTGGGAACACGATTCCTATAAAAAGAGTGACTTAGTAAAGATATCAATCTTAGTTAATGGGGAATTAGTTGATGCTTTATCTATGATAATACATTCTACTAGAGCTGAAGCTAGAGGAAGAGAAATATGCGCTCGTCTAAAGGATTTAATTCCACGCCATCTTTTTATTATTCCAATACAGGCGGCAATAGGGGCGAAAATAATAGCACGCGAAACTGTGAGCGCTTTGCGAAAAGATGTGACAGCAAAATGTTATGGTGGAGATGTGAGCAGAAAGAGAAAACTCTTAGAAAAGCAAAAAAAAGGCAAGAAACGTATGAGATTAGTAGGTAATGTAGAAATTCCACAAAGCGCATTTATTTCGGTATTGAAAAAAAGTGATGTTAAGAAATGAGTTTAACTTCGCATATAAAATTTTATTACACATTATATATCGATGTATCAATCATTAGGCATAAAGGTATAAAAACATGACTTTATTCTTGGAAATAGTCTTAAGCGTTATTGTAGGATTGCTTTTAGGAAATTTTACAACAACGGCATTATATAGAATACCGAAAAACATTGCGATGTATGGATTTAGTCAAGAATCATCAAAATCTCCATTTTGCTCATTTTGTTCACATCCACTCAAATTTTATGAATATTTGCCATTAATTGGTTTGATTAGTACAAGAGGTAGATGTAATTATTGTGGTCACGCTATACCTATAGCATATACAATTTTGGAATTAATGGGAGGAATTATTTCATTCTCTTGTTACATAGTTTTTGGGTTTTGCGATATTTACATAATATTATTGTTGTTTTTTTTATTGTGTACCATGACTAGTATGATATATATCAAATATAATATCATACCACTAGTACTTACTACTTCATTAATAGTGTTGGGTTTAATATATAGAACACTTGTAGAAGATACTATTATGAATTGGGTTTTAGATTTCTCTATTGCTTGTATATTTTGTATGTTTTTATTAGATTTTTTATCTAATAAATTAGATATCAGTAATATTGTACTTACAATATTGATTGCAAGTGCATGGACATACCAATATGGAATATTGATATATGCATTTATGGTTCTACTTGTTTATATATATAAAATACTAGTTCCAAAATTTTATTCATATGAGACAAAAGTATTTCCTATCAATATTCTAGTACTCTATATCGTTGTGTTAGTTCAAAACATTAATACTTATGTTAGTATAGTATGACGTCATGGATCGTAAAATGCATAAAAATTTAAGAGAAAGATGTATTAAGACTGAAAGCACATTATTAGAGTTAGAAGCAAAAATAGAGAAACTCAAAGATTCTCAAGATGAAAAGAAAGTGTTGTTTGAGAAAAAAGATATATTATCACCATGGACAATAATATCTGAGCTTCTTGCTGGAGTTATAGTTGGATTGTTGCTTGGTGTATACCTAGATAAATTGTTTGGAACAATACCAGTGTTGTTAATTATATGCACTATTTTAGGAGGATATGGTGGACTCTATAATCTATATAAAATTGTTACAACAAAATTAGCAGAAAAAAACAAAAATCCTCCCCTTACTTGAAGTATCTTTTTTTTTAATTCCAAGTTAGTAGATATGAGCATCTGTAATAACTCTTAAGTGAATTGGATATGAAATATTTGCAAAGAATAGAAGATCTGCGAAACGAAATCAAATCATATGGGTTGGATGGATACATTATATCGAATCAAGATGAATTTCAACTTGTTCATAAAAGTGAATTTGATAATAGATTGTTATGGCTTACTGGATTTTCAGGCTCTCATGGTCATTTATTGGTTACACATAAAAATTTATATTTCTTTACAGATGCAAGATATTTATTGCAAGGAGAGATTGAATTAAATGAAAAAGCAAATTTAAGATGTATTATCATTGATGTTTTTGATAAACGTTCATCACAACAACGTAACTTGAGAATAGATGAATTATCTTCAATAGGATATAACGCAAAATTATATTCTAAGCGTATGATACGCTTTTTACAAAATGCATTTGATGTTGATTATGATAAATTTAAGATCATAGATTATGATATACCAAGTGAGATGGTAAAGACTGGAATATTGTCTAATAATCAAAATGATGAAGTTGTAAACAAAAAAATCTTTCTTATAAATGCTTTCAATAAAAAAATGAGCTATGTAGAAAAATTATCAACTATTGTTTCTATAATAAAAAAGTCACAGAAAGAACTACAAAAATCCAATATTGTTGATACAAATTACGTTCTTCTTACTTCTCCTATATCAATTTGTTGGTTACTTAATATTCGTGGCAGCGATGTAAAGGAGACTCCTGTGATTTTATCATATGCGATTCTTGAACTAAAACAAAAAAAGCTTATGTTATTTGCAAAATTTCCACATAATATAAAACAAAATATCGCAGATAAATTAGGTGAATTTATAATTATAAAGCCATTTAATGATGTATACAAAACATTTAATAAGATATTAGATAGAGGAGAGAGAGTGTATTTAGATTTTGAAGAATCTCCAATGTATTTTATATCGGATAAACGTTATAGTGATAAGATATCAAATCTAAAAGATCCTACTGTACATCTTAGAGCGTGTAAAAATTTGGATGAGATTGAGTACATAAAAAGAGCTCATATAGAAGATGGAATAGCTTGGTGCAAATTCCTTTCATGGATAGAGTTAAGCATACAAAAAAAACAAAATGATATTGTGCTAAATGAAATATTGTTTGCTCAAAAACTACTTCAATTTAAGAGGGAGAGTGAAAATTTTTTAAGTCTTAGTTTTGAGACAATCTCTGCATTTAAAGAGCACGGAGCAATCGTACATTATAATCCGATATCAGATTATAATGCAACAATTAGCAAAGATGTGAAAGATGCTTTATATCTTTGCGATGCTGGCAGCCAATACCTTTATGGGACAACAGATATTACACGCACTATAGCGATTGGAAATATAGAATCACAAGAAATTAGGCAAGAATATACATCTGTATTATGCGGTCATATAGACCTTGCAAGTACTGTTTTCCCAAAAGGCACAACTGGCGCTCAATTAGATGCCATAGCACGTCGTTATTTATGGATGGAGGGGAAAGACTATCCACATAGCACAGGTCATGGTGTAGGATTTTGTCTAGCTGTACATGAAGGACCGCATGGTATTAATAAATCTAATATAGAGCCTTTATGTAGTGGTATGATAGTTTCAATTGAACCTGGATATTATAAGCAGGGAGAATATGGTATTAGAATAGAGAATTTATACGTAATACAGAAAAGCAAATATTACAAAAATTTTTTAGTATTTAAACCCTTGACTCTTGTACCAATCGATGTATCTATTGTGCTCTTTGATAAAATGGCAAAATCACAAATTCATTGGCTAACCAATTACAATAATTTAATAAAAAAATATATATTTAAAAATCTTGACAAGGAAATGCGAAAAATTCTTAGTATAAGATATAAAATTTTATGAGTATTTTTATTTATTATTTGCAAACATTAATGAATTACTTTATTTTCCTCCTTACGTTAATTGAAGGTTTTTTTATACTTGTTAAATTACTTTTTGCAATTTGTAGATTTGGCACTGTTTCTAGTTGAATGACTAATAATTACTTGATAATACAAAAATATAAGATGATCAAAAAATTGTTAATAGCAAATCGCGGAGAAATAGCGTGCCGTATTATCAAAACCGCAAAAAAAATGGGGATAAAAACTGTAGCAATCTATTCTGAAGCAGATACTAACTCGCTACATGTTCGCATTGCTGATGATGCAATTTTTGTTGGTCCATCACCTGTAATGTTAAGTTATCTAAACCAACAAGCAATAATGAATGCAATAGAGCTAACCGGAGCAGATGCTGTTCATCCAGGATATGGCTTTCTTTCTGAAAATTCCAAGTTTGCGGAATTTATAACGAAAAATGGGATAAATTTTATTGGACCATCTGCTGATGCTATAAAAAAAATGGGAGATAAGATACAAGCTAAAAAAATTGCGCAAAAAGCAGGAGTAAACATAGTCCCAGGTTATATGGGCGCTATATCAAATGAAAAAGATGCTCTAAAAATAGCAGCTAAGATAGGTTATCCAATAATGATTAAAGCTGCCGCAGGTGGTGGAGGGATAGGTATTAGAATAGTTCATGGCCCAGAAGAAATGAGACAGGCTTTCACTTCTGCAAAAAATGAAGCAAAGAATTTTTTTTCTGATTCTAGAACATTTATTGAAAAATATATAGAAAAGCCACGTCACATAGAGATTCAGCTGCTTGGAGACAAGTATGGAAATTATATCTGTCTTGGAGAAAGAGAGTGCTCTATACAACGTAATCACCAAAAAGTTATCGAAGAGGCCCCTAGTACTATTTTGGACAAAAAAACACGTGAGAAAATGTATAAGCAAAGCATAGCTTTAGCAAAGGCTGTTGGATATTTCTCCGCTGGCACTATAGAATTTATGGTAGATCCAAATAAGAAGTTCTATTTTTTGGAAATGAACACTAGGTTGCAAGTAGAGCATACTGTTACAGAGTTGATTACTGGATATGATATAGTTGAACAAATGATTCGTATAGCGCGGGGTGAGGTACTGCAGATTAAACAGAAGGATGTATCATTTAATGGATGGGCTATGGAAGCGAGGATTTACGCTGAAGACCCAACAGCAGAATTTCTTCCTTCAACCGGATTTATCAGTACATATGAAGAGCCTAATAGCTCTCCTCATATACGCATAGATACGGGAGTATATGAAGGAGGTGAAGTGAGTATGTTTTATGATCCTATGATAGCAAAATTGTGTACACATAACATCAATCGTCAGAAGTGTATTGATACAATGATGAATTCTCTTAGTTCTTATGTAATAAGAGGAATTTCGCATAATATAGGATTTTTGGAGAAGATCTTTTTTTCGCCTAGATTTATTGCTGGAGATTTTACAACGCATTATATAGCTGAAGAATTCGCAGATAAGGATAAATTTGCTAGTATTACTATTTCAAATGAGGAAACAGCTGTAATATTAAATGCTGCATCTTTTATATTTTTAGCATGTATCAAAAGAAACGCACTGATAGCTGGGCAAATTCGCAATCAACAACGTAGAATAGGGACAAGATGGATAATTCTGCTAGATAATAAACAGTATCCGGTTACAGTAAGACAAATAGATAGCGGCTATAAAATTGTATCTTCGAATAGAAGATTTTATATTACAAGTCAATGGATTTTGGGTGCTAAGCTATTTCAATGTGTAATTAACGGACAAGAGTATAATTTACAAATTGAAAAATTAAATGAAGTTGAGACAATACTAACGTTTAGAGGTTCTAAATTTGTTACTAGAATATTAACACCAAGAGCGGCAGAACTTAATAAATTCATGAAAATAAAAAGTCGAAAAGAAAATGATAACAACATAATAGCGAACATATCGGGACTTATTACAGATATTAGAATTTCAGAGGGTGAAGAGGTTAAAAAAGGTCAAATTTTGATGGTACTTGAAGCAATGAAGATGGAGAACACAATAAATGCTCAAAGTGATTGTAGAATAGAAAAAGTCAATGTAAAGACTGGACAGTCCGTATCTGCTGGAGAAATATTAATGGAATTAAAGAGCTGCAAATAAAGTAAGTATTTAAATAATATACAAAGCAGCACTTCAATTAATATTATTTACTATCTATTTGATTATTATTATAAATAGTGTTATGTTCAACCTGTTTTTGTACTTCATTGTGCTTTAGGCATAAGCATCTTTGTCACATACATATAATTTGAAATTATGACAATCGATAAATTCTTTGTTATCAACTCATCTACTGGAGAAGAATTTTTTGGCGAAACATTATTTAAAAACGATAATGCGGAGGGAAAACTAAAGATAGTTGTTGCTATGTCCGGAGGTGTTGACAGTTCTACGACAGCTGCGATGTTGAAGAGCGAAGGGCATGAAGTTGTAGGTATGACTTTAAGTATGCGCAATACGAAACATACGTGTCACATGAGCGAGAATAGCATTAGGGACGCAAAACAAATGGCTGAAAAACTGCGAATACAACACTATATCTTGGAATGTTCCGATATATTTGTAACAGAGGTAATGCAACGATTTGCATCTAGTTATGTAAAAGGCGAGACGCCACTGCCATGTGCAATATGTAACAAAAAGATCAAATTTGGGGGATTATTGAGTATTGCTAAGAAGTTTGGAGCAGATAAACTTGCTACTGGTCACTATGCAAGAATATTATATTCCGATGAAGGAGTAGAATTGCACAAAGGTGAAGATCTTACAAAAGATCAAAGTTATTTCCTATTTTTACTAAATCAAGAACAGCTGAGTAGTATATTATTTCCTTTGGGAGATATTACTAAGAAGGAGACACGCAAACGATCGAAGCAGTATAATTTAGAAATAGAAAATAAAGAAGAAAGCCAAGATGTATGTTTCCTTAAAGATGGAAATTATAGAGAGATCGTTCAAAAATTGAGACCAGAAGCATGTAAAAGTGGGAATATTATTAACAAATATGGAGAAGTGCTAGGTACACATAATGGTATTGCAAATTATACAATAGGTCAACGTAAGGGAATATCGATCGCACACAATGAAGCATTATATGTGATCGATATTAATAGTGATGATAACACAATTACAGTTGGTGAAAAGTCCGAATTAATGAGCAATACTGTGATAGTAACAAACATTAATTGGATTAATGAGTTATATTTCAATAATATTGAGTGTGGCACGCCTATAAGATGTACAATAAAGCTGAGGTATGTACAGCAACAGGTAGATGCTGATGTGTATCCAAATCTGGAAGATAAAACAGCTAGGATATTCATACCACAAGGTTATAGTGCTATTACTCCAGGGCAAGCTTGTGTTATGTATCAGGGATCAAAGTTATTAGGTGGCGGATGGATTGCCAAATCTCAAGATAATATAAAACACACTGGTTAATTCATGTTTGAGAGAGAAGTTCTATTTATATAAGGATTTTATGGTGATAATGCCTTTTGATTTTTATATTGCTATGTTTCAAATAAAATTTTCTCTTTTAATGCAATAAGTTGAAGATTTTCTCTCGCTATTATGATAGAATTCACCTCGGATAGTAATTTAAAAGATAGATAATAAAATGTATATTAGTAAGTTAAAGTTTACGTGTTTTATTCTAGCATTGTGCTTCGTTAATGTTAACTCTGGTTATGCATATACAGTAAGTGACGCTATTAGCAAAGCAAGAGTTATGAATGAGGAATTGAAAATTAAGGGTAAAGACAAAGATATAAAGAAATTAGATAAATATAGAGTTTTTTCTACTTTTTTACCAAGAATTATAGCAACTAGTACCAATTCAAAATACAATGATCTTCGAAGAAATAATGGTATATCAGATCAAATTAATAATAAGATAACGATAGAACAAGAAATATTTTCTTTCGGCACAACTACTTCCAAGCTTAGTGCAGCTGCTAAAAAAAGTAAAGCAGCTGATCTCACTTATCAAAACGATGTAAACTCTCTTGTTCTTGATGTAATAACTAAATATATTCAAGTGCTCTTTGCGCGTAGTCAACTTTGTGTTGCATTGCAGCAAGAAGAGTCAACACGCAAAATAGCAGAACTTACTAAATTGAGAGCTGATTATAATGCCACTTCAATAACTGATGTCTATTTAATAGAATCTAATTTGGAGAAAGTGATAGCAGAAAAGGATAATCTTATTGCAGAACTCGCATCATATGAAGAAGATTACGCGCAAATAGTGGGGGAATTCCCTCCTTCTGGCATGCTATACATAGATGCTTATGCAGTTACATTGCCTAAAAATCTTGAAGATTTGCTGCTTATAGCTAATGAAAAAAATCCTGCACTTGAATCATCTAAATATGAATTCTTAGCTTCTAAGGATAATGAAATGTCTTCATTAATGAATCTTATGCCAAAGGTTTCAGTTTTTGCGTCAGCAGGTCAGTATCCAAAAACAACACCTTATGATAGTGCAAATCAAGACATTAAAAAGTTTTATTCAGGCACTGATAGAAGCGTTGGTTTACAGATTAGAGTACCTATCCTCGATGAAGGACTAAAATACATAGACGTTCGTGATGCGGGATATAATGTGCAGAGAAGTAAAGCGGTATATAAAAATACCGAAGAAATTGTTGCCGCAAATATTGCCAAATCTTGGGCAAGATATCAAACTTTGAAAGAAGCAGTTATATCAAGTAGAAAAGCCCTTAAGTTAGCAGAAAAAGCATTCATTGGAATGGAAGAGCAGTATAAACATGGGGCGAAAACTATAACTGATCTTATAGGTTCACAAAGAGATATGTTTCATATAAAGATGGAATTGTCTAGAAACATATCTTCATTTATAATTACCACCTTTGGTATTCAAGCTATGTGCAATGAGGTTGATAAATTTGACTATAATAGGATAAGTTATAACAAAGGTGAGATAGTTGAAGGTATAGATATTGATAAAATTGATGCTATGACACAGAAATATAGTGCTATGTATAATCTTACTAAAAGACAAAAAAAGAAAGATGATAATACGAAAGTAAATACTAGTAAATTGCGTCATCCTTCCTTAAAAGAAGCGGATAAAAAGAGCACTTGAACTTTCTAAAGTATCTATTTCTAAAGATTAAAGAATGTATAGACTGTAGACAGCGTATCGCATTAAAGAAATATTTTATGAGATAGAAGAGTAGTGTGAAGATGGTTAAAAGCAAAGCGAATCGTGATTATATTACAGCGTATCAGATTTGATTTGTTCTGTATTTTACGTTCTTCTGAGAGAAAATTAATATTTTGACTTGTTGAACGAAAAACAAAGTTAAAAACTAGTAGTAATCCTTACCCGCGAGTCTTAATGTTGAAATTTATTTAAGTAATAAAAGATTAGATGGTGCGTTATAATTTAGCGTTTAGATAATGAGGTTTGTTGATATATACTATTTGTATATAAAATTGTGTGTTATTATTTTTTTGTGTATAAATTTGTAAATAGACTTATTAAGTAAATGTGAAGTATGAATGCTTTTAGTATATTATTCAAAAAATTTTTAGTAGTTTCTATTATTGTGTTATTTACTACTATATTTATAGTAGGCTGCAATAATACACAGGAGAGCGAAAAGTTTCTAGCAATGAAAGAAAGTGATTTATACAAAGAAGCACTAAAAGAAAGTAGTAGCGGCAGTATTGATGCTGTTAAGAAATTGAGTGCAATGATACAAGTGTACCCAAAATCACCGAATATTGAGAAGGCTCAGATACTAAAGGCATATATATATTATATCAACGAAAAGTTTGATGATGTAGTTACGACAGTGAATGAATATGAATTGCAATATAAGCACAGTTCAAATTTAGCATATATGAAATATTTATCTGCAATGTCATATTATAGCCAATTAGTAGATGAAGGCCGTGATCAGAAAATGACAGTAGAGGCGATGTTGGCTCTAAAGGAAGTTATGGAAAAATTTCCAAGAACTGAATATGCTAAAGATGCGAAGTGGAAATATGATTATGCATTTAATCTACTTGCTGGCAAAGAGATCGCTGTGGGTCGTTTTTATCTCAAACAAAATAATCATGTAGCAGCCATTAATCGTTTTAAAACCGTATTAGACTTATACAGTACAAGTGTCTTTACTCCTGAAACGTTATATAGGATGTGTGAGGCATATATAGCACTCGGAGTTAAATCAGAAGCAACTGTTTATGCGGCTGTTCTAGCAAAAAATTTTCCAAATTCTATATGGCACCAAAAGGCATATACTCTGCTTAATAGCAATCTATCGCATTACATTGAAGTAACAAATAATAAAAAAAGTGATTAAGAGTTACTAATTGATATTAATTATCATATAATGATTATATATAATCATTGTTATGGGATACAAAAAAAGTTATTTGTGACTTTCGGTGTTTTGTTTAAGCTCATAAGCTCATAAGCTCAAAGCGAGTTTATATAATAAACAAATCGCACTGATATGTTATTTTTATGTGTAATGAACAATTACTGAGCTCAGAGTATCATTAAGACTATAGTTTACATATGTTATCTTTTTCATCAAAGAAAATACTTCCAATAAAGCATCTATGCACTTATGCACGAGATGATTTTTTTGTAAGTTCATGTAATAGAGATGCGTACCATATAATTACTAAAGATAATACTATTTGGCCTAATAATAGATTATTACTCGTTGGTGAGAAGAGTAGTGGAAAGAGTCATCTCACATATATTTGGCAACAACTTACCAATGGTATTAGATGGAATTATAGAGTGAATAATGCAAAAAACCATATTCTAAAAACAAATTTTACGGAATTTGTAACAAAAAGCGATAAATATAATTATAAATCACAAATTGTAGAAGATATAGATGCTTGTTGTAGAATAGTCGATCCAATTGAGCAAAGAAATTACGAAATATGGTTGTGTGAATTAATAAATTATTGCTCAAATAATGAAATAAAATTGCTTATGACTTCTATAGGTACACCACTTTTTGTATTAGGTGATTTACAGTCTAGAATTGATTCTACATATACAGTCTCAATATCAGAACCAGATGTTGAGATTATATATGTTCTTATTCAAAAACATATGTATGATAGACAAATTAAGATTGATCCTGAAGCAATAATCATCATCACGCGATACATAATACAAACTAACATAAGCTATAAATATATTGTAAATGTGATAAATAAAATTGAAGAAAGCATTATTGCATTACCACCTCAAGTAAAAAAGATTACAAAAACTATGGTGAAGAATATTATAAAACATATGTCTTTAGAAATTCTATAGAATTATTAGTAATAACATTTGTTATTTGTAGTAAATTGCTCAAGTGAAAGTCAGTGTAGAAAAATATTCCGATATTTCCTAAGTGATATTGTTATGATATTATTGGTTATAATTTTGTGATGCACATATATGATATTGAGAGATGAGTTAAAGGTTTGCTGAGAGATATTCCCCATTAATAACGCAAGATTTATAGAAAGGATATTTTGAGTTACCCAAAAATATGTAGTACTTCAAGAGGTTGATGTAGAGGATATGATGAATACTATATATGATGCATGCACTATCATGATCATACACAATCTTTGAGTATAGAGGTTTGTGATATCAGCAAAAGAACAAACAAGAATATGATGAAAACTTTATAAGTTGAAACATATTTGCTCTAAATATCTCCTTATATCTAAAAATGGATAGGTGTGTAACCAGATGCCCCAAAACTTACTTCCATTCCTTGGTGCTATACGAACAAGATATTTGATGGTCAGCTCGTGATAATATTAGCTAATCCTATTATTAATGTTTTTGTTGATGAATCAAATTAGGGTTTTTACTTATCTCTTTCCACTACCATTGCAACACTCTTTATTCTAGATGGAGCTGCTTTGAATTTTCAGAACACTTGTATGATAAAATATTTTTCACTAACACACTAGCTTTTTAATCGATTGTTTCACTGTTTTGTATTTTCTTTGTATAAACGATTCTACAGCATACAAAAATATGGGTAAAAACTAAAAAGAGCTAGCTCTGTCTAAGAGTAGTAGCTAAAAATTTTAACCTACATAAATGATACATCTAATTTACAATATCATTAGAAACGACTTAGTGTTTTTAGCATATCACATGATCATTTCTCACTAATGCAAGAATGTATTTTTTATACAATGTTAAATTTAATAATGCATTACACCATCCTCCACAATCTAATGGCAAATCCCTTTAGTAAATAGCTGTGTGCAAAAATCAAAAAATACCACATTAATAAAACGCTCATTACATTGCGCTTTCTATCTATAAAAGCGAATCTTACATAAAGATGTAATAATATGCAACTTCCTATACTTGATCTATAATATATCATAACTTCTATGTACTTCATCTATATATTATCATATAGGTATTTATTCTATTATCGATTTCTTGTCATATTTTTTATCTAGTGAATAAATATATTATCTAAATAAGGTTATGAGCTTTGAAAGAGAAGTGAGAGTTATGAGAGACGATGAGGTGGTCGTGGAGTGTGATGTTTAGAGCTGAGAGAGCTGCATGTATTTTTTTTGTTATATCGATATCGTCTTTTGAAG
>NZ_JAJBJC010000097.1 GCF_021811825.1 Candidatus Anadelfobacter sociabilis
TTTTCAGCCCTAAGATTAACCTTCTCACTATCACTCATTTCAGAAAGCGAATCAAATTCATCTGATATAATGCTTTTTTCTCTACTCGTCTTTTCTTCACTAACTTGTTGTTTTTTATCACTCTGATGGTTTATATATATATATATTCTTTATGTTAACACCAACTAAAGTTGTTTGTATTTTAAGGTCGTCTGTATTTTGCTGTAGTTACTTTGAAAATAGAAGTAATGAAAAACCTGTATTTATATCAAATTTGTAAATAGAGTATAACACTCTCGATTATTAATGGATCACTCAGTTTTCAATAAGTATAAAAGATAGAAAAAATTATAAGACTATAGGGTTGTGGAGGTTAATAAGATGTGGTCTGTATATTGGAATATTTACAAACTTATTACTTAACTAAATTAAATAACTATAAATAACTAAATTAAAAGCAAATAATAATCATAGATCGTTTCCCATGCTGGCAATCCTTCGGTAATAATCGCTACTAGTAACCATTTATCATAATACAACAAATCACATCAATTACATGACGGATATCACGCCTCTTAGGACGAATCCATTTTACCTTGAACAATGAGATGCTAGAATTAGCCATTCATCATCCGTTATATTCGTAGAGTACATCCGCCATTGTTTTATGTTTACCATCTTAGCTTGTTATTTCATCACCACGAAAATTGGGATTATCAATACTCATTGAACAATTGATTGAATTAGTATCGTCATCATCTATTGTATATGTTATATTCAATGCCTGTTGTCTGCGATGATCATGAATTTCAGAAACACTTTGACAAATATTTTTGAGATTACCATTTAAAAAATAACTCTTATCTAATAATACTTCACCATTGCCAATATTTGCCTTATTATCGCTATTTACAATCTTAACTATATACTTTTCTTCGTTTATTTTTATACGCGCTATTTGCAATTCGATATCTTTATCATCAATAGACTGAATAAAGTACTCAATACGATCTTTTATGTTTGGCATACTATAAAGTATCGCTAATTTCTCAAGTTTTGATGGGCGCCAAAACATAGCTTTAAATTTATAGCCCATTACCTTAAAAAGATATTCCTGATCATACTTTAAAATATCATCTTGCATTGCCTTTAAGAATATATCTCGATCATGCTCACTAAGCATCATATGAATTTCTTTAATCATTGAGCTATTTCCATGTTGAAATAGTATTTGTAATAATTGAATATTACCATCTGCTGCATCAAGTATAGCGCTTAATTTATCTACTTTTTCTCTAATAGTCCCACTTGCTAAGATTGAACTAAAAGGTGTATCCATAGCATCATTTTTAGCATTGAGAGCATCATCAAGGCTTATCTTACTGGACTGAAGTAAGTAGTGGAATTGTTTGATAAACATAGATATTAAGGACTTGTCTTTAGAATTAAAAATATAGTGCAATGAAGTATGATTATTTACATATTTCTTTTTTAACCATTTATCATTAATGGTGTAACTAATATCATAAGGATTTTTTATAAGTGCAAATATTTCTGAGCACTCAACAATATCATCTTTAATACCAAATTTTAGCCCACCTTTAATTGCATTGCAGAAGCCATTTTTAATATCAGATACATATCCAACACCATTATTTTGCTTTGGTAAAACATAATCACTAAAATAAGAGGATTGATGTTGAAAATATAAAGCAGACGCGTGCTGACATATCTTATTAACCTCATTTTGAGCATTTACAGCCTGCTGAGCAAGCTCAAGTGAGATATCATTTCCACCATCCTTATATAGCGCTCTTGCTTTACTCATCAAATTTTCAGCAACTTGCACAGCAATATCACATGACAATTTTAATTTATTTCGAGTTGTATTATAAATCTCTGCATAAACATAATCTTCAAAAGATAGTGTGAAGCCTAATTCATTAAGAGTAGGTATACCCATCTTGTTTTGTTCAAGATACGAAGCTACAAGGTTATGTTTTGCACATACCTTATAGTCATTAAAATATCCACTTACATTACGACCAAAATATGAAACGCCCATATTCCAATACTTGCCCAACCTCCAACATCCAGATACATCATCTATCATTTTAGAGAGTTCCTCAGGATTTGAAAAAACTTCACGAACTACGTTTGCAAAGCTGCCATTTTTTCCTGTGGTGAGAAAAAGTGTCTCTAAAATAAGAAGATTATCTATTCCTAAAAGCAATGCCTTTATTTGTTGTTCTTTAGAACCATTAGAGGTAGTAATCTGATCGACAATAGTTATAGAATCAGGATTATTACCAAATAGTTCAAATAATTGGAATTTTTGTATCTCGCCTTTTCTGATTAACTGTGAAACTCTAAGTGAGATTGCATTTATAGTTTCTGCTTTTGGAGACTGGCTTGAAATAACACTTTGAAAGATAGTATCATGATTTTCTGAAAAATTCACAATCTGATCAAAACTCAACGCACCAATTATATCTTTGTATGTGTAATTGAGTGTACCTACTACGTAATCCATATAAGAGATATAAGACTTATCAGTAGGCTGATAATATACGTCATATATACTTCCATCTTTAGATATATGATTCAATAAAATTGTCACGTGTTCAGCATCAGCTTTTTTTAGATGCTGGTATCTGTTGTCTTTAATCAATGATATCTCATCAATAACATCAATGGTGCGTGAAATAGATTGGAAAGAACCACCAAGCATTTTATAGTTCAAGTAGACATAATTCGCGCTAAGGCAAATAGTTGCGCCAATACCAGGAAGCATGACCGTACCCAAAGCTAATGAAATACCAAGACCATGCGTCCATATAAAATTACCAAGCTCATCTATAATTCTCTTCCCTTGATATATATGTATACCCATATTCGCGGCATCTGCTACTATTTGAGCTAACCAAATGTGTTCCATAGCGCTTGGGGGTGCCAATAGTGGAACTATGCGAATACCAGCGATCATCGCTTTTTGTGCATTTTTTAAATCTAACTTTCCTTGCTCAAATGATGATTCTAATAATAAGTATGTAGTAGATCCAAATTCTATCACTCCAGTTACTGTATATATTAATTTTATGACACTTTGATTCTTGTCTTTGTTCTCTTCTTTTTCTTCGTTATTTTGATTAGTAGTTGTTTGTTTATTGGTTTCTTCTTGTTTATTGGTTTCTTCTTGTTTATTGGTTTCTTCTTGTTTATTGTTATTTTCATTACCAACAGTTATTGTGTTACCTCCTTCTTGGTTGTTGCTATCAGGTGTTATTTCTTTCTTATTGTGAGTTATACTCTCTGTAGCATCACTCTTATCGACTTCTAATAGATTGTTTTGATTTGATTCTCCAAAAATCTTTAAATTTTCTCCTAGTTCTTGTAATAAATGTTGTATATTTTCCTGAAACTCATCTGCAGTATCATCCTTATTATTAGCAAAATTAATTAAATTCTGAATCACAAAGTACCCACAATCCTGCACATAATGATCGTTCTTAATCTCTTGTATATATTTAGCATGAAGGTGCGTATTTACCTTAATTCCCGTGTTTATGTTTATAAACTTTTGATAGACATAAAATATAAATTCCTGCAATTCCTTATTATTTGACATATCATTCAGCGGGCGACTCTCATAAAAATGTAAATCAACATTCGTGCTCGAATCAACTTTGGTAGCTTTTAAAGCAAGGCCAATCCAATGACTCTTCAATACTAAAGGTTGCAGATAACTACAATTATTCTCTAATTGCTCTAAACTGAACGAGTCATATGATAATTTACCCCCATTTAATTTCCAAGATCGTTGTCCAAAACTCACAGAGTCTAGAGGTTTTTCTAATTTAACATTAGCATTATCTTTGAAATATGCGTTTAAACAATTATTAATAGTATCATCGTCTATACCTGCTCCATTATATCCACTGCGCACTATTTCTTGATTATTTTTTGATAAATCAGATGTTATATCCCTCCATAGCGACTGACTATCAGTGTATGATTTTACAGTATTAGTTTCTGGCTGCATAGTAATATCATTATTTTCTTGTGAAAGTATAGGTTTGATATTAGTATCACATTTCTCTTCCTCTTCTTTTGGAGATATTGCAAAATTTTTTGTTGCCGTAGACTTAGAAGGAGAGTTTGGCAGAGAGTTCATCGATGTAGATTTATCTCCTATACTGCTTTGTTTATTATTCATACTGTCAATACTATTTGTTATCGAAATTTTACCTGTAGGAATGTCTTTATCAGGATCATTATTAGTTTGTATATTGTTCAAATTCTTTGAATCATGATTTGTAGCTTTGGTTACATATGTGGGACTCAAAAAGGCGCTATCAGCGTTAATTTGGAACCAGTTCTTCGTGAAGAAGTAAGC
>NZ_JAJBJC010000266.1 GCF_021811825.1 Candidatus Anadelfobacter sociabilis
GAAGTCCATAATAGAACTTAAGATTGTGCAAATGTCCATTCTTTCCTCCCTCAATTTTGCCTAAACAATGTCCTGCTGGAATGCCTATATCAAAGGAAGATCCCTTATGCTTTCTTCCAGCATCTAACACTCTTCCCTTGTTAGTTTCAAGATGAAGAGATTCAATTTGGTTATTAGCATGACCAGTTACTTTTATCACAAATTCATCAACCTCCATGTTAAGAATAGCTGTTTCTCTTTTATCTTCAGCTTTTAACCAGGAGCCTATGTGTTTTCCTCCATAAATATATTGACCGTCAACTTCATAAATTCACATTACTCCAACACAGAAATCTGTGTAGTAAACCTTGATTGTATCAATTCTAAAGTTTTGTTGGTTTATGTTTACATCGTCATGAAAAGCAGTCGTATCTCCATGTGTTTTCCCAACAGACTTTGAGTGAGGGAATCTATTATCAATTGGTAAGTAAAATCAAGCAGCAGGATTTTCTTGAATGTCGTTCTTTGGACCATACCAAACTTGGATATTATGAAGATGACCTCCAATTCCTCCAGTTATACAACCTACTGCAGAGCCTTCAGGAAGTGCTACTTCAAATGGTTCTCCTCCCTCTCCACCTAATTCAATTATTTCTCCTGTATTTAATTCAAAACCTATTTGATCAATGTAGTCTCCAGATTTACCATAAACTTTTGTAATGTATTGTCCTTTAGCAAGCTTAATATTTTTCTTGTCTCAAGATCCAAAAACATCGTCATATGAACTTCCTCTATGCTTATCGGCTTCAACTTTCTGTCCATCTACAGTCCAAATATGTTTAAATCCAAATATTCCGCCTTCAGGGTTATAGAATACAGTTAGGACAACTAATCTTAAAGATGGCTTTGATGAATCAATCAAATTAAAATCGCTAAAATTCTTTGTATCTTCGTGGACTTTACCATAAACTCCTGAGGATTTTGAGACGAGAGAATATTCTGCAGCTCCAGCTAATTGAGTATTAAATTTTCTTATATGAGGTCTCTTTGCATAATGGGCAGTAATGTTGTGAAGATGGCCGGCTACACCAAAAGATATTCCTGTTACTACCTTATCAGCTTCAATATCTAGATTAAAG
>NZ_JAJBJC010000267.1 GCF_021811825.1 Candidatus Anadelfobacter sociabilis
ACATGTTGATATTTATACTACTAAGGAATCATTTGAAGAAGTTTTCAAGAGGTTTAACATTGAAAAAGGTGCTAATCAACTAAGGATAAATTTATATGGAGCAAGGAGTGTAGTTGGCGCTAGTGGTTTTTTTTATGATGCTTCACTTTCAAATTTTCAATCTGTACTGTATGGAATGAATAAAGCATTTGATGAGAAACAAAGACCATTAATAATCAATAATACACCATTTGAGGTAACAAAAGACGAGGTAACAAAAGACGAGGTAACAAAAGAAAACGAAATATCATTCATCGACGATACACAAAGTGCAACAAACAAAGAGAAACTGCTGGCAGGCGCTTCTGTAGAAGAGTTGGCGGCAGATATAATCTACAATCCACAAACTAAAATAATAGCTGATGGTTTTCCGTATAAAGGATATAATATGAAGCATATTAGGCAATTAAATAGCAGGTATTTAGATGATTCTTTATATGGATACGATAAAAAAAGAGAAGAGGGAGCAGAGATAGAACGAAAATCAACATTGAAAGAGATAATATTGAACGATGAAAATATACAACAAACAGAGCTTGAAGCTACTCTACTTGCTGATGAAAAAGTATGTGAAAAATTGATTGCTTATTATTGCGAAAAATATGATCAAAAGAAGCTAGAAGTTAGCGATATGTATATTAAAATAACTGAGTTACGCGACAAAGAATTAGCTATCCTTGGTTCTCCGATGAACATTCCTTTGAATCTCTCAGAAGAATATGCAATAAACACATTGACTGGTATAGCAAATTCTTATAAACAAGAAATAGAGCCATTTTTTGAAATTACTCAGAAAGCTTGTACAAAACTCGATATAAATGTATCAAAAGATGAACTTTATAACGGAAAAGCAAAAGCAATAATTGAAAAAATTATAGCAAAAAGACAAAAACATGCAAAAATTATACAGAAAATTGGAGAGAGTAAAGAAATAGAACAAAAAATAGCTAGAGGAAAGTTCTCCGAGATGGAATTAAAGAGACAGACACGCTCTCAATCGGCTTCTAAAAGCAAGCGTGAGTTTTAAGTGGCATTTATGCTTTTGGCCACATCCAAAAGTTAAAAGAAATATA
>NZ_JAJBJC010000039.1 GCF_021811825.1 Candidatus Anadelfobacter sociabilis
TACAAATTTGGTGCCTTTTAGCTTTAGGGACTCATATCAATATAATCACCATCATCCTCAGGACGATTAGCTAAGCCTTAAATGCTTAAAAAACAGATTCTTATCTATAAGATAATTTTACAAAATTTTCTCTAAAAGATCATGTCACCATCTACTGTATCCCATGCATTTTTGACATATTTCGTTACAACTCCATCAATAGTAATTACTAAATCAAAACGGGCTGTATAGTCAATATACACAACTCCTGAGTCTGTACAATAAAGAAAATAAGATGCAGCATTACAATTTCTTTTTATCTGCTTATACGATATTACTTCTCCATCTCTAATAGCTATACTATTAGCATGTCTTTCTTTTACCTCAATAAACAAAATTAAATTTCTTGTACTATCTGCAGCAATTAAATCTATTTCGCCATATTTTGTTTTAAAACGATGGGCAACTATTTTATATCCTGATCTTTCCAAAAATAAACTTGCTGCCCTTTCTGCCAGAAAACCTTTAGTATAAGAAGTTTTATTCCTATCAAAAAGCATTTTTAACTAACTCTACTCATTTTTAGTTTCTAGTTTCAGATTTATTATTATCTAATAATTTATTCGATATGATTGAAAATAAATTATAATTCGCAACTAATAATCCACGCACATAAGGTTTTGCATCACAAACCATTTCATCATCATATAATATTCTAAAATTAGCTCCCGCTTCTGATGCTATCAAAAGTCCCGCTGCTACATCCCATAACATAATTTCATTATATAGTGCTATATCTAATTTACCGCTAGCGAGATATGCTAAATCTAAAGCGCTGCTTCCTGATATTCTTGGCTTAGAAAACATTGAAATAAGGTTGTTTCTTATAGCATCGTATCTTTTAGATGGCATATCGCTATAAGCGGTTGCAAAAAGTGTCTCATTGACGCATTCTCTACCAGATACTCTTAATTTTGTTTCAGTATTATAATTGTCAATATGATAAGCGCCACTATTCTTCTCTGCCCAATACATTTCATCTGTAAGCGGCAAATATATCACACCAGCGATAACATTTCTCAATCCTAGATAATCTGGGATATTAATATCGTTGAGTGATAGTACTCCACGATTTGACTTATTTTTATGTCTTTGACGTAGTGCAACGGATATAACGAAGTTGGGATTTGCATGAATAAAGTTTGATGTCCCATCTATAGGATCTACAATCCAAGTACATTCTGTTTCACATTCTATATTACTATCTTTGTGCGGAATAAAACCACCTTCTTCAAGCAAAAGTCCATAATTAGGTCTTGCTTTCATCAACTCTTCTGTAATAATTTTTTCAGCTTTTATATCGGTTGCGGTAACAAAATTATTGATTCCTTTTTGCAAAACCTGTAGTTTTTCAATCTCTATTATATCTCTTGCAATCGCTTGAGATGCTTTTTTACAGGCACGTTCCATCACACTTATTATGGGTGTATGATTGTTAATTGTACTCATTTAATAAAATTCTCGCCTATTTACTTATCTTGATATTCTATGCGTTATTGTGTGTTATATCACTTGTTTGCAAAATATACTAAAGAATCTTACCAATAATAGTGAACAAATTGTTTTATTTATCTTCGATCTCTCAAAACTTGATTTTTATCCTTTTTTGTAGCATATTACGAAAACAGTCGATTGTTTGCTCACATTAATAATGTGGATTATCAAGAAATGCATTACTAACAACGCATAACATCATGATCATAAAATGAAAAAAGAAATAGATATATTAGATGAAGTGAGGAGTGGAATAAGAGAGGAACGTAGAATATATATTGTGCGCTTGCTATTGATTGCGCTAATAGTTTTTTGTGTATTATCTGTGTGTGTACTTAGTTTTCTTTCTTTTAGAGAACATAAAAAGAAAGAAATGATGGACTCTCAGGCAAATAAACTTGAAATGCTAAAAACGAATATTACTTATATTGCGCAAAATATAAATAACAAGAATCTCAGCAAAGAAGAGATTGTAGAATTCAAATACAATCTAGATAATAATCTAAAAGAAATGAGAGAGTTATTTCATAATAGTCATAATATATATGCAGTAAAAGCTGGATTAATACTTGCTAATATAGCAATTAACAAAGGGGAGTATAGTGATGCGATATATTATTTTAAGAAAATCTCAGATAACACAAAACTTGATGCTTCGATTAGAGATTATACAAAATTCCTCTTGCTACAAACGACACTCTCATTCGAAAATTCCTCACACCAAAAAATTGTTTCAGAAATTGACGAATATTTTGCATCAAAAACAGATAATGTAAAAAGTACTATTGTAAAAGTCATTTATTCAAGTGCATATAATAAATATGCGACTAGTTATTTTGGCGTGCCTTTCAAACTGTTGCGTGGATTATTAGTGATGGATCAAAAAAAATATGATGTTGCGACTAGTGATTTTAAAGATGTTGTTTCTATAGTTGAGCGAAATCAAATGAATTCGATGCAGAGGGTATTTTCTTCGGAAAAACCAATCGCTCTTCTCATTGCTAGAGAAAATATAGCGTATATCAATTACCTTAGAAAATAGTAATAGCACTTATTCATAATGAAATAAAAATTTCAAAAGGTTAGAAAATAATTGGGAATAAATTTAAATAATAATTTAGCTAAATTTTTATATAATTTACACATGTTGATAAATAGTTTTGTATACATATACAAATAGATGATAGTTAACCTTACAATACAGAATTTTATATTGATAGAAAGACTTTCATTAGATTTTTCTGATGGTCTTACAGTTATCAGTGGTGAAACAGGAGCGGGAAAGTCAATTATTCTAAATGCTATAGAATTAATTTTTGGCAAAAAAATAGAAACACAAGTCGCTAGGGATAAGGATATTCCAGTTGTATTGAGTGTGCTATGCTATCTCTCTTGCCTAAAATACGCAACACTTAGAAACACGCTTCAAGAGCAGTGTATAAACTGCGAAGAAGAAGGTGATAAAGAAAATGATGACTATAGATTTGCATTACTTTTAAAAAGAGTGATTTCTCCTGAAGGAAGATCTAAATTTTTTATTAATGGCACCCTAAGTAATGCAACACAATTAGGTCATATAGCCAATACTATCATAGAAATATGCGGACAACACAATTCTCAAATATTACTAAACCCTAAAAAACATACAGATATTATAGATAATTATGCAAAATTACATAATCAAGTCACTGTTATGAAAAAAGCTTTTTCGAAGTGGAAATTATACGAAAAAGAGGTTCAATCGTTACAAGTTAATGCAATAAATAACGAAAAAAATAAAATTATTTTGTCAGATAGCTACTTAGAGTTAAAGGATATTAATCCACAACATAATGAGGAAGAAACGCTCATATCAAAAAGAGCAACTTTAATTGAGTTGATAAAAAATAAGGAAATTTTAGAAAATATTAAAGAGAATGCTCATAACATCGAAAATCTAATCGGCAGTACACAGAAGTTACTCTCTAAAATACCAGAATCTTTTACAAAATTAAAAAATAGAATTGATAGTACAGCTATTGAATTATTAGATGCTATAAGAGAAATGAGCGCTCTTTTTGATCATGAAATATATGATAATTGTGAACTAGAAGAGGTAGAGCAAAGACTTTCTTTACTAAAAAGTATAGCTAGAAGAAATAATACCACTCCAAATGAATTACCATTTCTATTGAAGAAATTTGAAGAGGAATTGGAACAAATAGATAATACTGAAAAATACTTACTAGATATACAGGATAAAGCGTCCTCTGCTAAAGCAATTTATGTTTGTTACGTGAGTGATATTGAATCACAGCGTTTGATGTATGCGAATAAACTTAAAGATTCTATACTGTTTGAACTAAATGACTTATCTATGGGATATATAGAGATTGAAGTTAAATATGATCAGTTTCATGCTAATGAGTGGACTGAAAATGGGATGGGTCAATTCTCGTTTGTATTACGTACTAACCCAAAATTCGAATTTTCACACATAATTCACACAGTATCTGGTGGAGAATTATCTCGTCTAATATTAGCTTTTAAAATAGCTACCGCTACTACTCATTTTACACCAATTATTATTTTTGATGAAGTAGATGTTGGGTTAAGTGGGAATGTTGCTAGCAAAGTAGGGAAAAAGCTGCACTATTTAGTACAAAATAACAATGATATAAGTCAGGTGTTCGTTATAACTCATCAACCTCAAGTCGCTGCTTTTGCTCAGAGCCATTTATCTGTGCAAAAGAATATTATTAATGATAATGAAATAGGTATAGTAGTAAAATTTCTCTCTCAAGAAAACGAGCGCATAGACGAGATAGCTAGGATGATTAGTGGAGAACAAATAACTCAAGCAGCCCGAAATGTTGCAAAACATTTGTTAGAACAAAGATCTAAATAATATAAAAATATACTGCTTCATTTAAATTTGATTTAAATTAAAATTTTTTTATTTCATATGTTATTTACAAAATATTTGGGTTTATTAAAAATTACTTTTTTTATTATACTTACTATTATATTAGCATTAGTCTTTTATAAATTTAGTTGGATAGATATTGAATTTTCACGTATATTCTATGATCCAAATAATCATCAATTCTTTCTACGTAATACTAAATTTACTGTGATTGTAGATTGTATAGTAAAAGTTATAATTGTTATAAGTGGACTTGTTTTGTCTGCAGCCATTATTAATGAATTTTATCGTTACTATCATCAATATTACAAGAGAGATATTAAAAATTCTGAGCATGATCACAATAAACATTATAATAGTAACAATATTTTTTCTGTACAAAGTAAATATGATTTTTCACATGCAATTATATTGCTTTATTTAAGTACGTTATTTATAGTTTATCTCGTTGTCACCGCACATGGCATAAAATCTTTTTTTCATCGCGCTCGTCCTTTCAGTGTAGAAGAATTTGGAGGTACTTTAGATTTTACACCAGTATTTGTAATAGGTTCGCAATGTATCACAAACTGCTCATTTGTTTCAGCGCATGCTAGTGCTGGTTTTATGTTTTTTGGATTAGTATTTTTGCTACCAAAAGAAAAACGTAAAATTTATATTTGGATTTGTATTACATTATTAGGTTTGTTTTTTGGTATTAGTAGAATTATTGAGGGAAAGCATTTCTTAAGTGATGTTGTATTCTCTGGAATATGGACATTTAGTATTTCTTTTATAATTTATTCATGGTTTTTTAAAAAATATTTACAAAAGCAATGAATGTAAGGTGATGAGATAATTTATGTGTGCTATTAATACCATTTTAAAAATTGAGTTAGGTATAAACTATGTCTGTTGAAGTATTGACTTTTGGTTGTAGATTAAATTTTTATGAGAGTGAGCTTATAAAAAAATTAGCAATCAACGCTAAGTTGGATACATTAGATCGGGATATAGTGGTGATCAATAGTTGCACTGTCACACATGAAGCTGAACGCCAATTACAGCAAACTATGCGTCGTATAAAAAAAGATAGTCCTAATAAGTATATTATACTTGTTGGTTGCGCTGCTCAAGTATGGAGGGATAAATATAGTATAATGCCAGAGGTATCGTTTCTATTAGATAATAAAGATAAAGTTAAAATCGAAAAATATAAAGAAATTGCAGATATATTATCGAAAAAAATCAGTACAGAGAATAATGTTGCTGTTAGAGATAGTGATTTAACGCAAAAGCTTTTATATAAGAGTCATATTAACAATAAAGAGAATGAAGATAAGGTTATTTCTCAAATTAATATAAGCAATTTAGTAAATAATTTGGATATCGACCATTGTAAGCAGCAAAATAAGAATATACAAAAAAGTAATACTACAAAATTTGTAGAGCATTTTGATCATAGAGCTCGAGCATTTTTAAAAATTCAAGACGGATGTGATCATTATTGCTCTTACTGTATAATACCATTTGCACGTGGTAAAAGTATAAGCATTCCACCACATGACATAATAGCTCAAGCAAAAAAACTTGTTTTTAATGGTCATAATGAAATAGTATTAACAGGTGTTGATGTCACATCATATGGCTATGATTTAAAAACAAGAATAATAAAATTGGGTAGTTTAATTAAATTAATTTTGAAAGAAATTCCATCTCTGCAACGCTTGAGATTATCTTCTTTAGATGTTGCTGAAATAGATTTAGAGTTGTTTGATGTTATAGTGAATGAAGAGCGGGTTATGCCGCATCTACATTTAAGCTTACAATCTGGAGATGATAATGTATTACGCAAGATGCGTAGACGACATAGTGTTAGTCTAGTACGAAGTTTTTGTGATAGAGTAAGAAAAAAAAGAAGTAATATAGCATTTGGCGCAGACATTATCACTGGTTTTCCAGAAGAAAGTGAAGAAATGTTCAAAAATACATGTGCTTTAATGGAAGAAATAAATATTGTATACCTACATGTATTTCCATATTCTGAAAGGAGTGGGACATTAGCAGCTTCTATGCAATCAAAAATACCTAGATCAGAACGTGTAGAAAGGGGTAGAGCATTACGTGCAATAGGAAAGAAATTATTGGCAAATCATTACAGTAAAAAAGTTGGAAATACTTATTCAGCAATTATAGAAGGAGGAAATACTGCGCGTATGGATGATTTTTCACTTGCAAAGATAATATTCGATAATTACTGCAACAACAATATTGTGGCAAATATAGAAAATATTGCTTATAAACAAAGAAATGTTGCACTTCAAGAAGTAGCAAACATTGGAGATATTAGAAATATATCTGTAGAAAGGCATGAAGATTGCAGTATATTTGCGAAATTAAGCTGAGTTCGTTTTGTTAGCAATAGGTCACGATTAATCTTATTTAATATTAGCTATGCAGCAGAAGCTTTTGGAATTATATGTCAACTATCTTATAACATAGAGAATAGAAATGGAATTCTAACTTTGGATGATTAATAAAATAGTATGTTAGAAGGTATATTATAGCCATATAAAAGTATGTGTATGTTGAAAACATTTTACCTCGTGTTGTATCGTGAATTATGATGATGTATTAATCGCAATATGGTATGTGATAACTTTAAAGATATTGAGTACATAGAGACTATTATCAATCAAAAGAAGAAATGCTAATTATATGTGTAAAATTCAATAAGATACTTGCTTTACCAAGTTGAGATAAATTATCATAAAAGAGATTCTCTTTTACAAAAACTTAAAATTTGTTTTAAATTTAGAGTTAAAAGATGTTTAGTACATCAAAATTATATGAAACAAAGTGTAGAGAGTGTGTACATTCGCACTCTAAGATGTAGTGTTTTGTATAATTGTCGAAAGTTTTGAAAACATGAAAAACAAAAAAGCTTATGAAACATACTTTCTATGGTAATATCAAATATTGCTATTGCTGAAACCCAATATCACTGCATTAGTAGAATTTACAAACTTGAAGTAGCAATACTATTTTACGGGAAGTGAGTTTATTAAAAATATAATACCCCTCATACAATATCAATCTTTCATAAAAAGATCATATTAATTATATAAAATTTAAAAAATATCCAATCAGTATGAATGCTACTATCAAAAATACAGTAAAACATACCAAAATTGGTAATTTTAATAACTTGTACAAAATTATAAGTTGTGGCACTGAAACAGACATAAAGCTCATCATGAATGGTACTAAAATAGCCGTTAGTTTATAGTTATAAGAAATAATTTGCGATATAACTGGTATCAAGCTTACAATGTTTCCATGGAATAAAAATCCTATTAGTACTACAATAGGAATACCAAGTAGTTGGTTTGTATTTGCTATTATAAGCGCTTCATTTAGAGTTGTATTGTGAATTTGTAAAAGTGACCCACATAATGCTCCTATAACTATAAAGAACCAAATTTTTTGTAACATGCTAACGGCATTGCTATATGCTACTTTTAAATAGTATAAAGTTGATCTAATTGTTGAATAATTGGATAAAGATAAATCTTTTTTCGTATTATGATGATAGCAATGTCCTATGTCTAGAGTCTCTTTATTAACCCATTTTTCCATTTTAAATATTTTAAATAAAAGCCCACCACACACGCTAATTAATATACTTGAAGTAATATAGATCGCAGTATATTGAAGTCCCATCTTTGAAATTAGCAGTGTTATTACTATTCCATTTATTAACGGAGATGATATAAGAAATACAATTGCCACATCTAATGAAATTTCTGATACTAGAAATCCTATAAATAGTGGTATACCAGAGCAACAACAAGAAGGAGTAATTAAGCCTATAAGAATTGCTAGTGCATAACTTATTGCTGGTGATTTATGAGATAGAAATTTTTCTACTTTATAACGATTATTATAACATTTAAATAGGCTTATCACATAGATTGTAATAAATGTTAAAAAAAACATATCTAGTGTATCATGCAAGAAAGAATGCAATACTTCAGCAAATTTCGAATTTTCTTCAAATAAGAGTATACGATAAATAAGGAAATCTGTTATTTGCGAAAACATAGAGCTACTACTATAGAATGTTATATACTTAAGTGCTTGTACATACTATATGTATAGTTAGTCAATTAAAAAACGCTTCCATCACGTAATATTTAAAGTTTAACTATTATCTACTAAATGATTATCTATTAAATTATTTCTTGTTTGTAAGTTGATTTTTTCTTGCTTCTTCCAAAAAATAAATAATTTGTCCTCGGATAGGGACTTTAGATTGTCTCATCTTTTCCTCTTCTTGTTTTTTAGCTTCTGGATCATAATTAAGAAATGTGAAAATCTCCTTCATATTCACATTTCTTTTTTGTTTATTTAATGATCCATTATTTGTAATCAATATATTTAATGGGCGATATTGTCCCATAGGAATAAATGAAACTTGCATTAAAGATTTGATTTCTTTTTGATTAATATCAACGTTTGCTGTATATGACCCACTTAATCTACTATTTGTAAATATGGTTTTATTGATTTTTGCAATTCCATTATCTAAATTAATCATACCGCGTATTGAATCAAAGTATGTATCACCGTATTGAGAATTATAGTTGAGTGTTGCAATTTTATGCTCTATAGTTCCTTGAGTTGGATAATCTGTGATTTTGATCATCTCGTCTAGATCTATTCCCATCCATTTAATACCTTTACACGAAAAATTAATTTGGCCATTCATATTATTTATTATGTTGTCCTCAGTTGCTCCTACAGTATTTATGAGGCCTACAAAACTTGTATAACCCGAAATATTCTTGATACTCCATAAAGAATCGAATAATTTTTTCGGATTAATATTTGTAGTACTAAACGCAGCGGTGATCTGAGGTGTACCATCATTAAGATATATGTTGGTTTGCATTTTCGCTCTTCCATCGAAAATATCATATTCTAGATCATGTATATCTATAGCCCCATCAAGTAACTTCATTTTAAATTTTAAATTTTTTAATGAAGTTTTGTCATCAAGTAATAAATGTGTGACATCAAAATTTAGATGACCATCATATTGAGATGCAGAAAAAAAATTGAAATTATTTTTCTTTATTTCAAAGTTAGGAATAAATTTTTTTATTCCATTGTAATTTGCATCTTTTATATAAACGCTGCTATTGATATATGGTCTAAATAATGGCAAAGAAAATTTCAACTTGATATCTGCAGATATTGGATCTGAATTAAATCTAAGACTATTTATCTCAAAATTTCCAGATTCTACTATAATATCAGTATAAAAATTTTTTAATTCTATATTTTTAAATAAAGCTTGCTTTAAGTTAAGGTTTAAACAAGTTCTATTTTTAATTTTTCTTAACCAGTTGTGATTATTAGTGCTATTGTAATAAACTTCTCCTGTGGGGTCATAATCTGAGTTGTATAGTATATTAAGGTAATGATCATAATATTCAGCAAGACTGTTGAAATCCATTTTATCTCCATTGAGAAATAAGTAGAAATTCATATTTTGCTTCGCTCCTTTTGTTAAATTTGCTCTACCAAATAAATGATTGTCCTGAGATTTAATGTCGAATTTTTCAAGAGAGATACTAAAGGGTACGATGTATATTTTTGAATTTAAAGTTGCATTTTTTAGGTATGTATTAACAAATTCTTTTTCCTTAGTTTTCAGCCCTAACCAAGATGAAAAGCTACTAGGATCGATTGTCTTTATATATATTTCAGCATCCAATTGAGGATGTATTGGAGTATTTATTAATTTTGCATTACAATTTAAATGTATATTTTTCGCCAATTTACCTTCAATAGTAGTAAAGTATATGATATCTGGTAAATCTATTGCTTCTAATTTTAAAAGCTCAACAATAAGATCGTTGGTCTTTAGTTCTTTTACACTAATCTTTGATATACCAGTTGTGTATAGTAAACTTGTTAAATTAAAGTTTGTAATAGTTATATGATGGATAAGTTCTTTCAACTTTTCTATTCTTGGTACATTATTTTTTAATAAATACAGATCACTGAGATCTATCTTATCAGCACTTACATCAATGTAATATTCTATGTGATTTTTGGCTATTTTAATCGCTATACTACTGTCAAAATTCTCTATTACTGGAGATTTAATTGTAGCAGATTCTATAGAAATAAAATCGCTCGTTACTATAAAATCTGATTCATATTTGAATCCAATACTTTTATTCTTATCAAAATTGGTATTTTTATTTTGGTAATTGATATTTTCAATGTCATCACTTAGCATCATTGAGAAAATTGAGCGTAAATCATTTACAATTATACTTAATTTGTGATTTAAATGTGTATGACCTTTGTGTTTATCAGTTTTCGCCTTGTCAGGATATACAGAAATATTAAAATATTTAGATGTAATATCTGCGGTTAAAACTATTTTATCTGGATTGGTGCGGTCGATTGTAGTGTTGCTTTTGACAATATCATTACCTATAATAATTTCTGAGCGATAATCATAAATTGAGCCATTATTCTTAATAATTGTACTTTTTATAATGGGTTGTACTGCTTCGTTATAAACCAAACGCTTCTCATATGAATAAGAAAAATTTCTTAGATATAATTTCTTTAAACCTAATTTTGTTTGGAGATTAGCATCAGACTCATTCAAAAATCTTTGTAAATTCTGTATGCTAAAAACACCATTGCTAAATGTGATTTCATCAAATTTTTTTATAATACTAATGCTGCTTATTCCCCATATACTCAGTGGTATTTCCATCTTTTGTGCAATCATGAGATTTTTGCTTTTATAATTTAGGATAATATTGTGAAAAACTAGTTTTAGAGGTAAAATATTTAGTGTTACATCCCCCAGTGTTTTGATCTCTAATTGATTATTACCAGTTATTCTCTGTGCAAAGCTCTTATACTGATTTAGAGTAATAGTAGGTGATGCTATAAATATTATAGATATAATGCAGGCCGCTATTGTAAACAGTATTTTCCAACTTTTCAAAGTTATCACCTTTATATAAGTTTATTATATGTGCTACGGCATAATATATAGATTATAATATAGACAATTTATATACAAGAAAGTTTTGATATTTTTTGATCTGAAGTTGATTAGTTAATAACTGCGATGTTGTATGTTGGTATAGTGTAAAAATTTTTTTAATTTTATTTATTAAAAAGTTTATTTATTAAATAATAATAAACTTATGTACTAATGTGATATTCGCAAATTATTATAGATATTAATAATATTAAAACACCTTAAACGCCTATATTTGTATAAACTACTGGACTAAATGTTATTTTAAGGTATCATACCTAGATGTAGTAATGTGATTAGGTATTGATCTCATAGCTCAGTGGTGGAGTAGCTGAATTCTAATCAGTAGGCTCTGTCAAATCGCCTGAGGTCACAATCCCTGTTTATTTCTTTTTAGACAGTCATTAGTGCGTTTTGATAATTTAATAACTATCTTCTTTTCTCTATATAAATTAAGTGCTTAATATGTTTGATGCAAAAAAAGGATATAATACTTTGTTTTATATTTTATCGCGCTTTTCATTTATCATAGGATTTTTACTTTGTGTATTTGCATTAAGTGGTTGTGAGAAAAAAGCTAAGTTAAAAGAGGGTACAGAACTAGATGTTTTGAATACCGAGTTGCCTGATATTATATTAGCTGATGATAAAAGTATATTACCAAGCATAAAGTTATCACCACAGACTGCATTTCATAATACTGTTGCAAACAGTAGAAGTAGAATAGGTAATATTCCTTTTAAATGGTTTAAAAATGAGAAGTCCCATTCTTATAAAATGAAGAATATATCATTCAAAGTGATGGCGAATTACTTGTTTCCACTTAGCTCTATACCTATTGTTACTAATGATGATAAGCTTATTGTATTAGATACAAGTGGTATGCTATATGCATTTAACTCTCAAACTGGTGAGGTTATATGGAAAACTCTTTCTGCAGGAATAGCGGAAAACAGCATTATTGATCGTTATTTACATAAATATATGATGGCTGGTGGTGTGGAGATTGATAGTGAAAATAACGTTATATTCGTAACAAATGGTACAAGTTATATAAGTGCATTTAATCTGTATAATGGGGAAAAGCTATGGAATACAAAAATATCATCTCTAACACGCTCGATTCCAGTTATTTTAAAAGATTATCTTGTAATTCAAGGTGCGAATGATTCTATTTTCTGTTTAGATAAAAAAAGTGGAAATGTAAGGTGGAGCAGTATAGGAATGCTACAAGATCTCGATGTTAGAAGTTCTATATCACATTTCCCAATAGCTTATAAAGACAATCAGCTTTTGTTCCAGAATATAAATGGTACAATTATAGTACTAGAAGTCGAACATGGAGATGAAAAGAGTAGATTTGATATACAAAAATACTATAATTTTATTAAATCAGAAGATTCAATTGTTCAATATGCCCCATTGATATATGGAGATAAATTATATTCAACTAATAATTCTGGATAT
>NZ_JAJBJC010000268.1 GCF_021811825.1 Candidatus Anadelfobacter sociabilis
GCACTCTACTACATTAATCTTTGATTTACTTCAATATTCACAATAGAGTGTGTAATAAAGTTAACTGCATTTGGTTTTAAATACTTTACAGTTGCATGGAACAACTTTGACTTTTTTGTCGTAATGTCAAGTATTGTTGAAATATTATTTTCATCTCTTTTATCTAGCTCTCTTTCAATGCTCAGAGTCGGACCTCAATTAGCAAGAGTATTAAGAGTCCTTAGAGTATCTAGGATTCTAAGATTAATAAACAGATATAAAGGATTACAAACCTTAATTCAGACTATCACTTTTTCAGTTTCTAGTTTATTTAATGTGTTTATATTGCTATTTCTTGTTTATTTTATTTATGCAGTTCTTGGAGTTTTTCTTTTTAATAACATAAAATATGGAGCTGTTATTAATGATTATCGAAATTTTCATAACTTTGGGCAAGCATTATTACTTCTTGTAGTTATCGGAACCGGTGAAGATTGGAATATGATTATGTATGATTGATCGAGGACTTTGCCAGATTGTATTCCAGATGAAACATGTGGAGTGTTTTATGCTCCTTTATACTTCACTACGTATATTACTATTGTTACATTTGTACTTCTGAATTTGTTTGTTTTAATTATTTTGCAACAATTTGATAAGTATTACTTTCCTGATGATAATGTACTTCAAAGCTTTAAAGATGATCTTGAAGCTTTTAAAACCAACTGGTGAGCATTTGCTCAAGAATATAATGGAGTCAAAATCAAAGATCATTGGCTTGTTGATTTCTTCTACAGCTTGTCACCTCCTCTTGGATTCAAAGGAATCAAAGGGATTTCAAGAAAAGAGGTTGTTGTTGAAATTCTCAAAATGGATTTAATCAGTGATCCAAATGGCTTTATCTACTTTAATGAGCTTCTCTTTAAGTCAATGAAGAGGTAAGTATTTTTTATTTTTATATCTTTTATTTTAAATTTAAATAACCAAAATAGAGTTTATGGAGAATCAAATGTGAGAAATGTAAACTTAGCTAATGAAGAGCTTAAAACTCTCAAGAAGCTGGCAGATACAGAAAAGAAAATAATAAAAAAATCAATTAGGAATGATAAGAAAAGTATCAAGGTT
>NZ_JAJBJC010000269.1 GCF_021811825.1 Candidatus Anadelfobacter sociabilis
GACAGCTAATCTTAAAGATGGCTTTGATGAGTCAATCAAATTAAAATCGCTAAAATTGTTGGTATCTTCATGAACTTTGCCATAAATGCCTGAGGATTTTGAGACGAGAGAATATTCTGCAGCTCCTGTTAATTGAGTATTAAACTTTCTTATAAGAGGTCTCTTTGCATAATGGGCCGTGATGTTGTGAAGATGACCAGCTACACCAAAAGATATTCCTGTTACTACCTTATCAGCTTCAATTCCTAGATTAAAGTTTGGATCTCTTTCATTTCCAAACCTCTCGACATCTCCATTAGTGGTCTCAATTACAAGTAAGTCTCAATAGTCTCCAATGTATCCATAAATATTTTTAATAAATTCATCATTTGTAAAAAAGATTCTCTTTTGTTTGTCAGCATCTCTATTCCAAGCTGAACCAACGGCCTTTGTCTTTATAATCTTTCCATTTTCTTCATATTCTACACAGAGTCCAAAGACGCAATTGTTATCATAGTATACAGTTAGAGAAACTAATCTATGCTGTCCTACTGAAGCTTCAAGAGCATCAATATCGCTATGATATTGAGTATCTGCATGTGTTGGACCGTAAGATTTAGTACCTTCAATCTTTAGATCAGCTGACAATCCGTATTGATATTGGATAGTTGGTAATTGAGGGACTGCTGCACATCCAATGTTATGAATATGTCCACCGTAGCCTCCTTTCAAAGCTCCAACACATTTTCCGTAAGGTATTTCAATCTCAAAAGGTTCTCCTCCATCTGAAGCTCCAAATCTTAGAGTTCTTCCTTGGTTTGTAACTAGTTTAAAGTGATCAATAACGCCTCCGTGGTGACCTCCAAATCCTTCGATCCATTCGTCTCTATTGAAGGTAACTTCTTCATATTTAAGCTTTGAAACATTTGTAGAATCCTTCATTCTTCTTGGAGATACGATCATTCCTTTGTTGCTTGTTTCGTAAAGAGTTTGAAGTCCATAAAGATAATCATCATACCAAACTCTAAGTCTAACAAGCTTTACATCGTTTCATCCACCTAGTAAGTCCAAATCATTAAATGAGACTGTATCTTTATGAGTTTTTCCGCAAATACCAAGAT
>NZ_JAJBJC010000040.1 GCF_021811825.1 Candidatus Anadelfobacter sociabilis
TAAGTGAGCCTTACTCCTGCAATACCAAATATCTGTAGAAAGTAGCTCTAGAGATTTTGAGAATATTGCAGATATCATTAATACTCATTTTATGATTTTGATGCATTTTTCTTGCAGTTAAAACTTTGGGATCGGTCTCTAAAACCTTTTTTCTTCCACCTTTTTTACCACGTGCGCGAGCTGCTGCTAAACCAGCTTTGGTTCTTTCTTGTATCAGTTTTCTTTCAAACTGCGCAAGTGATGAAAATATATTAAATATGAGTTCTCCAGATGCTGTAGTGGTGTCAATTGCACCATCACACAATGATTTGAAGCTTATGCCTCTTTGTTTAAGATCCTCTATTAAAGATACAAGATGAGACATAGAACGACCGAGACGATCCAATCTCCAGACAATTAGTATATCGCCTTTTTGCAATTCTTGCATACACCTTGTTAGCCCTGGTCTTTCAGATTTAGCACCGGATATGTGATCAGTAAAAATGTATTTTTCTTCACAGCCAAAATTCAAAAGAGCATCAATTTGCATTTTCAAATCTTGATCATACTTACTGACTCTTGCATATCCTATCTTTCTATTAATTCTCATTTATTATGGTATAATATGACAATATTGGATTTAGATTTATGAGATGCTGATATGATATACGATTTAGCAATATATTCAAAGAAATATTTATGTCTCATTAAACGAACGTTTAATGAGACATGATTTTTGACCATATAATTTTATATAATTGACTATTAAAAAATAATGTATAATATATAATCATTACTGAAATATTTTTCATTACTCTTATGTCTATTAAAATTACTTCACAAGGACAGGTCACTCTACCAAAGTCCGTTAGAGATTTTCTCGGAACACAATTGATACAATTTGAAATAATTCCAGATAAAAAAGAAGTAAAAATACTTCCAGTTCCAGATATAGCTGGAAGCCTAAATGCTTTTGCAAAAAATAAAATTAAAGAAAAGAATTTTTCTCAAATCAGGGATGAGGCTTGGAATGAGGCAATTAGTGAAAAATATAATAACAGTATATAAGAGATTTTAAATATGACGAAATGTATCATTGATACTAATCTTATCGTTAGATACTTAATCAGTGATAATGATAATTTATATTTGCAAGTAAAAGAAATCTTCGATCTTATAAAGATAGGCAAAATTAAAGCATATTTTGAACAGACTGTATTGACTGAAACTGTTTTTATACTTGATAAAGTTTATCAAGTACCAAGAGATAAGATATGTATTACCTTATCAGAGTTGCTTAATTATAAAGGGATATATAATGAAGAAAAGCTTATGTTACGTAAAGCGCTACAAATATATCAAGAAACAAAGTTGCACATTGTAGATTGTATTATTATTTCTAAAGTCAAATTACAAAAACTTGATATTAAAAGTTTTGATAAAGAGCTCCTCTCTTATACTGAAAAAGTTTGAAATAAAAATATCACTAATCTTGAATTGGTGTGAATTGCCTGTACTGTGCGAGCAATATCTGAGGCTGCTTTTTAGCACCTATGTTGTTAAGAGGTTTAAAAGAACGGGGCAATGCAGATAAAAATAAAAACAAAAAACTGAAAGCAACGTTCTTATACTATGAAGTTGTGTCTTATACTTGTGCAGCATGAAGGTTGGCTATCACGAGATGTTTCGTTGTTGTTTGTTGTGGGAAATAAGGTTGATTTGATGATACCAACGAACTCAATACATATTATTTTCATGATTTTGTGTTTTTCGAGAGTTATGTTGCTGAACGAAGGAATGTTGCTTTTTATCAGTATTAGAATAAGGCGCATATTTTTCAACAAAAGACGATTGTAGGGTCTATCTACATAAAGGAACGTGAGGTACCATAGGAATTTTCTAAAATCATTGCTTAGCTTTGCTTTACAGTGATTTTGCCCCCTGTTTTTCTGATAGATTCAGGTGACCATTTTCGGGGGTAAAATTCCGACAGAATCTTTAAGCTTTTCTTCGGAGAAATCATATTCACCAAGCATGTTGATATGCGCCCACGTCATGATAGAATGGCTGGAGATAATGCTGAGTAACTGCTCTTTTCCCCCGTCATCGCTAATCTGTCTCAGCTTATGGGTAAGATAGAGATAATTCCAACAGATAATACAATTTTTGATCAGTCGGTTACAGCTTTCTGCAATTTCCTGATCTTCTTTCTCAGCCTGCATAAATTCACGTGGGCTACCAACGGCTATGGCGCGTGTGAAACGATTAGCCAATTCTACCTTGTTTAGCTGTTTCTCGATTGCTTGCCGTAATTTCACTTCATCCAGATAACGAAGAATGAACAGCGATTTTATAATTTGACCGAAGGCTTTTACTGTCTGGTATGGACACGTATTAAGCTAATTGTGCTGAGAGACCCACCTAACAAAAGTTACTGAGCTAATGCACTACTCACTGCTTGCTCTATCCAATGGCAACCTGTAATTAACGCTAAAGTATTCTCTCCTCTACCATTTTCATGGTATTCTGTTTGATATGCCTCGATATTAGGAATAAGAGCAGTACCAGCATGAAAATTTTGATAAATAGATAATGAATAGAGATCTTCTTCATTTACCATTTGATCTATGATGATAGGTGTTAATATATTTTTCTGTAAAGAATTCACTGTAATGCCTTGTTATAGATCAAAATATCTGTTAATTAAATAATTTACATCTTTAGAAATATCTTCCAATTTAAAATGGTAAAAATTTCGTGTTGCCCTAAAATACCCCAATTGAATAATAAAATATACTTTCAATTTAAGAGTTCTATATTCATTTAATATGTCATGATCACTATTGGATAGAGTAAAAAAATATTCTCTATCTTTATCGGTAAATTGCGGTAAGCCATATAACTCATCAATCTCTGCATCTGACAATATAGTAATTCTATTTTTTCTGTTCATTGGCATAGTCCATTTAAACGAGGGTTTTTATTAACCAATTTACTTATTTCAAAATTTGCTAAAAATTTAGTAAAAATAGTTAATAATTGTTGTATACTTTATCAAAGTTCAATTAAGCTACAAACAATAAATATTATGGACTAGTTATTAGTGGTAACAATACAGTAATAGACGTTGGTAACTATATAGGAGAGCGAGAGCATTTAAAATCAGCAAAGAGTATAATTATAAAAGCTTACCACTTCATATGTAAACAAAGTACATACGAAGCTCCAGAAATATATTTGCCAGATGAGGCCCTAATTTCTAATGATGGCTGTACATTTATTGGAAAAGTACACTATAACGATTATAGCCCATTAGATTCCTAGATTAGAGTATCGTAATTTTGCTAACCATGAGGATTTGTGGAAAATTCAGAGCCGATATTGAACGATCTTCACTGTTCAACAAATTATATTAATCTCACGATTGGTGTGGGCGACGATTCTTCTTACACTAGTATCGCGGGATATTGTATAAACAACTTAGAGATTGACATTTCTCCAAATATACAAAATGTCACTTTGTATTTTTCCCAACTTGAAATTCACAATAAGATTAAAATAAGTCACATCTCTAATCTCACGATAGAATTGAGTGGTGAGTTGTATCTTAACAATGTAGATTTTATAAATATCGAGAATGTAGAGATAATTAATAAGGGGAAGGTTACCAACTTAGTTCTAAATAATACGCTCTCTCCGTCTTTAAAATTATCTGACATTGATCACATATCGTTTTACAACGATATTACTGCATGTAATGGACTAGAGGTTAACGGTGCCAAAAAAATTGATGCAAAGAATCTGAAACATATATTCTCTAAATATGTAGATATCGAAGCTTCTGAACAGGTATTAAATGGTACATTTATTGGATGTACCAACAAAATTACAGAAAAGATCAACATTAAAACCGACAAAGATTTAAAATTACTCAAGGGCAGCAAAGTAATAGGGGATGTCGTATCAATATCTACAAAGAAATCAACAGATATCGAAGGTCTTATTGTTGGTAATGAACATTTATATATTGATGGATGTGAGATTAGTAACTCATATTCTATAAAATCTGAAAATCTCAAGCTTGTACTAAATAAATGCGATAATCCAACTATTACTAATAATGGTCTTATTATAATCTCGAATATAACCGCAATAGTGACGGACTTTGGGGGAAAGATTGATCTCAACAAAGATAGCAGATTAGAATCTGAAGTATTGATTATACAAGGTTTTGATAGATTCAATTGTTTTGCGTGTACAATTGTAATAAAAGGCAATAGCAAAATAGGTGTTAAGTATCTTGGATTAAAATCTGAAATATCTTACGAAGATAAGACTGAAGCTATAGGTGGATTGTATAGCTCCAAAATGACATCAAAAAATGAATGTTATCAGCCGACATTCACATCGAAAAGATGTTATTTTATAGTAAAGAGAAGTAGTGGGAGCAACTTCTTAGCAAGCCATATACCTCACTATATGAAAGTAGCTTCTATGATTGTAGGAGGAGATATAGAACTAAATTCTGAGCATCTTCATTTATATAGTGCGCATTTTGTAGTAGATGGAAAATTGAGTACTGTAAATGGTATAGATAGTATCAATATTGAAGCTGCAAGTGGATATAGGAGATTAGAATTTGCTTCGTTACATGTTGTTAAAGAAAAAAGGAAGTCAGCAGATAATTACGCATATCCCATAGAAACGATGTATTTCTATTACATCGATCCTTTTACTGATGGAGAATTCGATAGATACTCTATAGCTCTTAATAATGGATTGATTACGCATAATGAATATACTAATTGTAAAGGTATTAACGCAGCATCTTGTCCTATATATTCTGCTCCATATCAAGTTATTCGTGACATTAACCTCAATTCTGTTTTTTATGCTAAAGCATTGCATAATTTTGTAGTAAAAAATATTACTATAGGAAGTGAGAATGTTTCTAATCCAACTAGTAATAATTTGGCTTTTATACAAAGCAATGCTGGGGCATTATCATCTGAGCAATATAAAGCTCTTGAATATAGTAACAACAATCCGACATTTCGTTCCATTAAAGCTGAGATTAAAGATTTAACAACATCTGATTCAACAACATCTGATTCAACAAGAATTGGTATCTTCAAAGGATATAGGCTTGGAGCAGAACTTGCATTAAATCTCAACAACACTCAATATCATATATATGATACGAATCAACTAGAAGAACTTTTGAAGAAAGCTTTGCCTGGATCGAATTCCATCACTCTCATATGGAGTATAGTAGATTATGACTTAGATGTTAGGCAAAATGTAAATGACACGCAAATCATAAAGCAATTATTTGAGTGTATCGGATTGGAATCATCCGTTGTTGTTCTAACTAATGAGCGTATAATGCAAGATCTATTGAATGACATAATCCTCGCTTCTGTTGGTAAATTGAAGGATTTAAGTCAAGCAAATTTATTGCAAAATTTAGTTAATAATACTTGTAAAATAAAATCTAAGCTTCAAAAAGCTGGAGCTGTTGCTGGCGACCCTCTAAGTACATCACAAAAAGAATTATTTGATTCACCTGGGATATGGCCATTCTGGTTATATAATTGTCCTGGTGGATTTGACAGGTGTATTTCGTTTGAATTAGCTCTCAACGAAGCATCTATTAAAGGCATGTTACCGAATGGGGCAACGATTAATTCAGATGATCACATAATATTGGATGATACGAAGCTAAAGTTAGGTGTTAATGGTAATATTATATCTGGTAAATCGATACAAGCTAAGCTAGATAATGTGCAAATACATGGGAAGGTAATATCTCAGGATATATTGTTTAACGTTACTCATTCTTTTGTAAATTTAGGGATTATAGATGGAGAGAATGTAGCGATATTTGCAGAGAATGTTATAGATATAGGACGAATAAGCGGCGCTAAGGATTTAATACTTGATTCAACACGGGAATTAATAATAGCTGGAATAGTAGCGAGCAAAGGGAATTTGTCTGTATCGGCTTTAGAGCAAATAACTATAGTTAGTATTAAGGAAGTATTTTCAACAGTCACAAGAGATATACATGCTATTGCAGAAAGAGTAGCGCATACTGCTAATATGATAGCTGAAGGTAAGTTAAAGATAGAATCTGGAAAGGATTTTGTAGATATTGGTGCAAAAATAATTGGTGGTAACATAATAATCACTTCCAAAGGTAAGGTGATAGTTGCTCCTATGCAAATCTATAGTGAGATTACGAATTGGAGTAGTAATTTTTACGAGAGTCAAAAATCTATAAAGTATATACTTCCTGTAATTGTCTCTACAAATAGTTCTCTATACCTAAATAACAGCACAAAAGATGCAAATTCCACATTAACCATAGAAGGTAAGAGTGGTATTTTACTCAAAGGAGTCGATATTAACACGAATAGTACCAAACTTATCGCTCCTAATGGTGATATTAAAATAGAGGATGTGCAAGAATACAAAAGTATAGTTCATAATTACAGCAAAAGAGGTGGGGGTATTAGAGGATTTTTTGGTGGCAGAAATATTCATAACGAGAAGATGGAATCAATCCAGTCGGTTGGTACAAAGATACATTCTAAAGAAGTTATATTTGAAACTCCAAACAATATAGAAATAGGGGTTGATATCATTGCACACAGCATAGCATTTAATAGAGATGGAGCTACAAAAGACTCGACAGTGAGTTTAATTCCTAAAATCTCACAATACTCTTACGAAGTTAAGAGTAAAAAAACTGAAGTACTTTTTTCTTTCTCAGAATCTGGTCATTTAATGGTAGCTGGTAGCATTACAAAGAGTAGTGGTACAACAACAACGCATGTCATACCTACCGTAATCCAAATAGGAGGGTTTTCAGATGATGCTCCAAATTTTATCCTCTATAGTAAGGGCAAATTTATTTCTCATTCTAGCAAGATTGAGGAAAGTGTGGAAACAGACGGCATTAGGAAGAGTGCTATTATCATAGAAACAGATGATATAGAGCTAGATTCCATTCCAGACACCAAATTTGATTTTGCGATACTAGATGAAACGGGATTGGGCATAGGATTTGATGCTAATTCAAAGGAGGTAGCTGTTAAAGCTGGAATATTTCAGCATACACAAGAAAGGAGTTCGTCCAAGATAGAACACAAGAATCCTCCATCTTTTTTAAGCAAGTTTCTCAGACTTAAAGCAAAGAGTATTAAAGATGTAGCCGCTGTTTATGACGCTGAACAGATGGATTTGCATGCCGAGATCTCGTTTCATGGTGTTGCTAAAAATGAAGTTACAGAAAGTAGAATAAATAGCTTAAAAGAAGCCGGAGGAAAGTTAGGAATAAAGTTAGGTGCATTAGGTGGCATTATAGACGGGGCAAAGAACATGATGTGGCAAGATTTCTCTACTCCTGAAGGTTCTATCAATGGGGGATTCGCAGCTTTTGCAACATATCATTCCGCATTAAAGCTTTTGAGTGAAAAAGGTGGAGGGGGAGGAGGAGCTTGGGCTTTTGCGCACTATACTATGGAGAAAATCGAAGGTAAGACTACAAGAGAGATACCTACACGTATTAAGACCGATGATCTTAATATAGATGTTGAAAGCTGGGAACTGATAGGTACGCAGATTGAATCATATAGAGCTTATATTAAAACAAAAGAGCTGAAAGTTAAAGAAGCACAGTCTAAAAGAAAGATCAGTTTTCACTCTCAATCGTTTGATGTAGAGATACCAATAACTGGAACTACTCTTCCAGCATTTGGAGGAGGTTTTGAAAATTCGAATACTGATGAATCAATAGTGATGAATGCTAAGATTCATATACATGAAAATCTACGACTAGAGGTAAGTGGATACGCTAATATCAGAGGTCTTTCTTTAAGTGCAAGAAGCTTAGAGGCTTTTTTTGATTCACTTATCTTAGAATCTGTACAGGACATACTTAAGCATGAAGAGTTAGGAATGGGAATAAGCTTTTCTGGAATTGATATGCCAAGTCTCTCTGCTAAAGTTGGTAACAGCAATACACATATAGTAAAACAACTAACTAGCATTTTAGGAGAAGAAAAATGCAATATAGTAGTAGCTCACGCTCTTCATCTCAATGGAGCAATGATAGCGAATGCAAGTAGATCAAAGAGTGGAGAATATACTGACCATGGAAAACTAACTCTCACTGTAGGTGAGATGTTTGTAGGACATATCTATAATTATGACAATGGAATTACACTTGGCGCTGCCATTTCGAAGATGAGCATCTCTCCTATATTTGGTGCTCACGATAGTGATGGCCATACTTATGCTACAATAGGCATGGGATCTGTGGAGTGCGCAGAGGGGGCATGTGGAATAGACGATGCTAATCGCGATGTAACTGCTTCGCAAAAATGGACTAAGTACTACGATATAAAACCCATCACCGCTTATATACCTCTGGAGGATTTGGTAGATTTGCCAAGAGTAGATAATGATCTAAATGGAGAAATAGATTGGCATAAGATAGGAGGCAATCTTGAAGAACAATTACGAGAAGCTTTTGCTCCTATATATAACTTAGTAGCTGGTGTATTGCCAAAGATATCAGAAGAAACGCTTCTTAAGAAGATAGATGAGGAGATAGATAAGCTAGAGGTAAAAGATGGAGAGGGTAAAGAGGGGAAGAGTGGAGATGGGGGCAAGGATGAAGAGAATGTAAAGCAGGAGGAAGTAAAAAAAGTAGTAAAGGAGATAGTTAAAGAAATAAAAGAAGATGCAATAAAGAAGGGTATTAAAGGACCTATCAAGATCAAGAAACAGAGTAAGAATATTGCACAGGATCAACAAAATGACGAACGTATAGAAGATCCGGCTATTACTATAGCAGCTGAACTAGCATATAAAGTATTAGAATTGATCAGAGAGCACCCAGAGGAGTTTGAGATGGGAATGTGCGTGCTAAACTATGGGGCAGATGTGGTGAAAGGAGCTTTCGCAGGTGCTGGAGCTGGTCCTTTGGGCGCTGCGATTGGAGCCGGTTTGGGATTAGCAAAAGCAGCTCAAGCTGAAGCTGTAGGATATGTGGTAGCGAAAGCTATAGATGCAGAGGGTAATATAAAAAGTGGCATCAATAAACTCAGCACAAAGATGCAAAAGAGATATAGCTTCTTAGAAACGAACAAAGCAGATGCTTTAGCCACAGTAATGATAATAGGAGCAACTGTCGCAACTTTGAATGTGGGAAGTAAGACATTAGGCAAAATTACAAAGAAGGCAATAGATAACACTAAGGATAAGTGGAAGAGCTTTACAAAGCATCTCGATGAAAAGCATTACATTGATAAGTTTGTGAAAGAAGAGGTGAGAAATCTTGACTTGTATGAGGAGTCTGCTATAAAAGGGGGTATTGGACATACTAAAGAGAGGCACGTGGGTGCAAGTAAAGAGAAGCTTACAGTACAGTTGAGTAATCAAGGTAGAAAGGACGCTCAAGCTTCCACCTACCCAGATGAAGCTACAGCAAAAAGAGCCATAAATGATGTGAAAAGAATCAAAGCTCAGGAGATTAAGGAGTGGTATGAGAATCCTAAATCAAAAGAAACAGAAAGATTTTTCGTGAATGATTTAGGCAGAGAAACTGGATATGGAATGAGTAAACAGAATCCTAATATATCTCCAAGGTATGGGGCTCAGATAGTGCTAAAGAAAATGCCAGATGGTTCTGTGCAGTTACTCACTTCTTATCCTAAGTAGAATTATGGCAATTTGGAAAAAATATAGAGACTTAGAGAGTTTACTAACGGAGATAATGATAGGAGTTGAGTATGAAGAGAAAAAAGATATTGAGATCATTAAGGCATATGTGCAAAAATACAAAGATGTTAATGCTGAGATACGGCAGTGCCGCGAACTTCTCTCTCTGCCAGAAGAAGAATTTCCAAGTGATTGGGTGATTGATACTGCAAATGGTTACCCAGAAATTTTTGATTCACCAAGGCAGTGGGTGAAATGGATAGTTGAAGAGTTGGAGAAGGAGGCAAAGAAGCAGGGTAAGTTATGAACTTTGAATTAGGACAAGTATTAAGCTAGCTGCGCTGAGAGACCCCTTTTTTACTAAATTGGAAAATTTTTGATTTGTGTATATTGCAAGAGATTACGATTTACATGTAAAATACAGCATGCTTTCTGTAGAGTTTGGTAGTAATGATAAGGCGATAGAGTCAACCCCCCTCATATTAACTGTGTAAATCATTGAAAAAAAACGGCAAATTGGTTTAACGCCATTCGCCATTCTCTAATCGGCATTGTCCACTTTTTACTAGCATTTTGCAAGACCAAAAACACTAATTTAAAACAGCCTCATCATTTGGGAAAGCTCCTTTAGCTTTAATCATTTTCCTGACCTGCGGGTTGATGGCTTCAATGGCATTAGTAACCCCAATCATGGATTAGCTATAGAAAGTATTTGAGATATAGAGCGAAAGGGGTATATAGAATATCCAGAAACAAACAAATCTATATACCTTGGATATATTGGAACTATACTGTTTAGTCGATGATTTTTGTAAAGAATACAACAAGTATTTGTTAGCTCAGCAACATAGGAAGCCTACGCGTATCTGCAAGATTAGCGTTTCCGTCATAATAACGGTTGTTTTATTATATCAGCGATCGAATCATAGTTCCTTTCAAGAACTTTTATATCAACCACTATGTTCTTTTTTGTAAAGAATTTGCTGTAATGCCATGTTATAACAGATTTGTAGAATTAATGAAGAGAACTGAGCTATATCTTGAGATGCTGTTGCAATAGTTATGTTTGCAAGTTTACAACAGTACAGAAATTGCGTATATCGATGCTACATCCATTAGTGTTTGTACGAACAAGCGTATTTCTACACATCAGGTTTTTCGTGATATTGCAAAGATCGGTAAAACAACTAAAGGCTGGTTCTATGGACTGAAGTTGAAAAATCATTTTAAATTGAAACATACACGACATAGATCAACTATAAATGCTTGCGTTCACCTGCTCTCTACTCTAGTAGCATATTGCTTAAAAAACAGCAAACCTCATGTTGATTTGTTCGATCTCATTAATCTATCCATGGGGGGTTATTGAATCATTCGGACTGTAAATTTAAAAAATGTTTTACATTTGTATAACACGCTATGTATCAATAAATAAGGAAGAGAGCCACCTGTTTTACATTTGTATAACAATCGTATTTTTTTGTTTTACATTTTGTGGCACACGCAAACTCTCACCAATCCAGCAACACAAACTACACGAAAAACAACGTTAGTTGCTACAGGTGTACACGACCTATTCTCCGGCTTAGCCGTAATGTTTATCCTCACATCTCATCATCCCCACATACCGCAACAGGGGCACCCACTCCCCCGAACCAAGCAGCCCTACCGGCGAGTGAGGTTTTGAATAAAGACTTAGCCATAGCATTGTTAACAATTTTGTATAACAAAATAATTAAAAACAGGTTTATCGATTGCGAGTACATAAAGGTCGATAGAATGTCGTTGGTTTTATGATTCTGTCTTTTTAGTTTAATTCACCTTCTGTCTCAGATTATGACTTAGCTATATCCTATTTCATACATTTATAGTACAATACTTGGTATTGTTACTATAATAAAAAAGTGAATGATCATCGAAGCCATATGACAAGTAGATACCTAGATGTAACAAATGATTTAGCCTTTAAGAAAACCTTCTCTGATAAGGGTATCATGAAGGACTTTCTCAATAGCATATTGCATCTATCTGATGAATCCTCTATAGAGGAGATAGAGTTTATACCATCGGAAGAAGTACCAGACTTAGGTCAAGGTAAGAGAAGTATCTTCGATCTGAAATGCAAAGACCAAAGTGGCAATTGGTTTGTAGTTGAGATGCAAAATAGAAAGCAGCCGTATTTCCTAAATAGGATGCAGTTTTATGCTTCTCACACTTATGTATCGCAGCTTCCCAAAGGAAAGGATCACGCGGGGCTGATGCCAGTAATACTGATAGCTATCACTAAAGAAAACATATTTCCTGACGATATAGGTTGCATTAGCTTCCACAAAACAAAAGAAGATCTTACTAATAAGCAACACCTATTTGCATTATCTTATGTATTTGTAGAACTAGCTAAGTTCGACAAACAACCACAAGAGCTAACCTCGGCGCAAGACTTCTGGCTGTACTTTTTATCTAATTCACAAGAAGCAAAAGAACCTCCATCCACTATAGACGATCCATTCGTACTAAAAGCATATAACTCAATCGAGAGATTCAACTGGACTGATGCAGAGTACGACGGATATATCAGAGCGCGGCTCCTGGCGGAAGCAGAAGAACTCTCATTGCGCGAAAAATTGCAGAAGGCCAAGACGGATGGGATTGCTGAAGGCGAAGCTGCTGGTATGCAGCAGGGTATCCAGAAAGGCAAAATCGAAGCAGCGGAAAAAATAGCTCGCTCTATGCTCGCTGCTGGCATAGACAAAGCAACCGTATCAGCTTGCACTGGTCTGCCTATACAAAAGATCGAGAAGTTGTAGCTTTTGCTGATGTTACTATAATAATACCAAAGCATTATATACTCAATGTTGAACAAAAACAGCTTCTTATACAAAAGCAAAACTCGATACTACACAGTAAGCTTAAGGAAATCCTTGTTTGGAGAATTGGTTTGCATTGTACAATGGGGAGGACTCAAGAATCAACTTGGAGGCTTTAAGATAAAACTTCTCAAAGACAGAAGTGTCTTTGAGAAAGAAGCTGTAAGGATTCACAGAAAGCGATTATCACGTGGATATATTC
>NZ_JAJBJC010000270.1 GCF_021811825.1 Candidatus Anadelfobacter sociabilis
ATTCTTTAAGTCAGATGTAGTAAGTAAATTTAAAACATTACCCATAGCATATAGAGCTTCTAGTTTAGGTCATGCTGCTGTAATCGCAATGAGTGCAGCAAACGAATATGCTGTTGATGCATTTTTATCATCTCCTCTTAGTTTATATTTAAGATCATCTTTATGCACAATTTCATCATCAATTTTTGCATAATCAGTGTTTCTTGCTCCTATTGAGTCTGTGTATAGTCTTCCGAAGCTTGTTCTTGCTGGATTGCCGTCACTTACTTTTACATCAGGAGACTGGAATTTGTCTCTCTTTTCTGATAGTTCTCCAGAAGGTGATCCTCTGTTTCCGTCGTTTCTTGAATTTCTATTTGAGCTTACATTTTCTTCAAAAGTAACTGTGTTTGATTTTCTACCTTTGAGATCGGTCATTAGTTTTGTTGTTGGAGCCATTGAGCTTGTGATGTTATCAGCAGGAACTTTGTTTGTTATTTTGATAGGAGATACCTTTCTTTCGAATCTCACTCCCTCAACATCTTGCTCTATTTAATTCATTTTATTTGCTAAGTGTTCAACAACATCTTGAATAGCAATCAAGTTGTTTATTTTAGCATTCAGATTGTTAACATCATTAATTTCTGCCTTTTTAACTGCATTGAATTCTGATTCGCAAGCAAGTCTGAGATCATCAACACTTTTTCTATACTCTAATTTATCTTTTGCAAATGCGTCTTTTAACATTTCCAATGTATCCAGTCTCCTTAAAATAATATCAAATGTTTCTTTATCTTTTATTCCTTGTTGGTCAAGTACGTGAATAAGTTTGGCAGTATCTTGAATGTCTGCGTCATGCTCTGTTAGCATTTTTCGAATATCTTTTATATCAGACTCAAATTCAGCCATGCCATTAATAAGATCTTTTATGATCTTCTCTTCTTCAATTTTGCCTCTACCTCCCATTGCTTGTGATTTACCAGCTTCCTGCTCAAGAATGTTAAGTCTTCTTCTCAAGTCCATTATTTCTGTATCGATGTTGCTATCTTTGTTATAGATAAGTGTCTTATTTAATTTCGTTTTCTCCATTAACTCTCCTTCTTTCTATTT
>NZ_JAJBJC010000098.1 GCF_021811825.1 Candidatus Anadelfobacter sociabilis
CTATTGAGAGCCTTATTAATCAAAGATGTAAAGGTCAGCAACATATGCGTTGGAGTAGAATTGGTTTGCACTACTTATTACAAATTCGTTCTTATTTTTCTGGAAATGATTGGAATCTTCATTGTATGAAAAAGATAATGGGATCTATCTGTTAAATACGTATAAGAATGCAACCTTTATATTACAGTTCCTTCCTTATATGGCACTAAAGTTAACTTGACAGTGCCCAAATTGTATTTGTTATTTTAAAAAAGAATGAGGTTTTAATCCAAAAATGACATAATTTTTTCGCAACTCTTGATAATAACCAAACATATTGTTAAAATACAGCATAAAACTATTCAATATTTTATAAATAGCAAATGGTCGATACAAAAATAAACAACAAACCTCTTAAAATAGCAGTCGGTACTGATAATTTTAAGAAAATGGTAACAGAATATGATGTATTTGTTGATAAAACACTTTTTATTAAAGAAATAATTGATAGTAGTGAAGAAGCAATACTTATTACGCGTCCTAGAAGATGGGGCAAAACATTAAATCTTGATATGCTCAAAACTTTCTTTGAGCCTGAGAGTGAGGAGTGTAAAAATGCACAGAATTATGCTTTTTATAAGCCATGGGCTTGGTCATGGGAGAACAATCCTTTTTATTCATGGGAAACAGAAGGAAGTATAGGAAGAATTGATAAATATATTAGTTGCAACAAAGACATATTTCGAAAGCTTCAAATATCATCCATTTTGGATAGCAGAGAAAATAGCATTTTAGATACTTATCAAGGCAAAAACCCTGTTATTTTTATTAGCTTGAAGGATATTACTGGTAGTTCTTTAGAGGAAATAGAAAATAAGTTAAAGGGAGCAATTAAATCACTATATAAAGAACACAGGTATTTAGAAAGCAGCTCTAAATTGGCTATTGATGAAAGAGAAGATTTTCAGAAGCACATAAGTCAGAATTATGCAAACGTGATAATAGAAGAAAGTATAAAATTTTTAAGTAGCCTTTTGCACAAACATCACGGACAAAGGGTTTATGTATTAATAGATGAATATGATAAACCAATAAATTCTCTTTTAGAAGATTATTTAGGGCAGGAAAAAAATCCAGAAAAAGAATTATTTATTAAAGATGTAACAAAACTTATTTCTCATACAGTTTGCTCTTCAGTTAGTAAAACAAATCCATCTCTAGAAAAACTTGTTATGACAGGGATATTTGATACCACACAAAAAGAATCTGGCTCTGGTTGTAATAATATTAGAGTTTTTGGAATAACTGATTCAAGATTTAGCAAAAGTTTTGGATTTTCTGAAAATGAAGTGTACTCATTGGTATCGCAATTCAAATTTCAAAATCAACAAAAGGTTTTAGAAAACATTAAAGATTGGTATGACGGCTATACCGTACCTATTTCTGTTCATAATTACACACACATATACACGCCATGGGCGGTCATGAATTATTTAAATGACGCATCTTACAGCAAAGGCGAAGATTTAGTACCTACCAATTATTGGACAAAAAGTGGCGCAAGCACAATTTTGCAAAGATTATTAGCTAAAGAAAAATGCTTGCATAGTAAATTAGGAGACCATTTATTCAATATAAGTACAAATGGGCAATATACACTGAATTTTGATGTAAAAGTATCCTTGTTTGATTATGATTGGTTCAATGACTTTGATAATTCAAAATTTTTCTCATATTTATTATTAAATTCTGGGTATTTATCTTTAGATAAAAGCACTGATTTAAGAGGTGTGCAATCTCTTGTAGTATTACGTATACCTAATGCTGAGCTTTGGAGCGAAATAACCAAAGTAATCTCTGATACTAATAATCAATCATGCCAAAAAATAGTGTATGATTTGCAAAAGCATACACAACTCGGTATGATTAAAGCAATTAAAGTTGGTGATACTTGTGAAGTAGTAGATAAACTTTACAGATTGGATAAGTGTGAAGATTATTCTATGAATTTTAATTTTTTTCATCTAACTGCTATTTTTGGAAATAAATCTATATATCAAGCATTATTAGATTTTGCAAAATGCAATAAGCACCAATCGGCTCAGGATAAAGTAATGGGATTAGATGCAATGAGCTATGCTTTTATGGTTGACAACTATAGTATTGGAGAATTAATTAATAGTCCAAGCTTAGAGAGCACAACCCTACCAAAATTTATTTGTTATCTCATAAGCCCATTCAGCGATAGTCTGTCAGGTGAGTTCATTGATATTCTTTTTGAAAAATGGCTTCCTGTAAGTGCTTTGTTGAAGTTTGGATATAAAGTTACTATAAAGACATTAGCAGGTGTAGGCCTTACAACATTGGATAAAAATGTTGAAGAGAGCTGTAATAGTTCAAGAAATGAGAGTATTGATATATCAAATCCTACTGCATTTACCTCACTAAAGCAGTACGTTAAATATCAATCTTTGCATTCTAATTCTTCTTACGTTAATTCTTCCTACGTCGCAATTAATAAACAGTGCGATAATACTGAGAAGACTTTAAATGAAATTCATATTAATATATTTCAAAATACATTTTTTAGCGAAGAATATATCAAATTTATTTTATGCGAAAGAACAGAGTGTCCAGCGCAACAATCACCTATTGATAGGGCATCTAGTGTAGATGGTATTAATGATTTAAGCACATGTATGTGTTATTCCGAATATTCGAGTTGAAATTCAAGATAGTGGCTCAAGATAGTGGCACCGCAAACTTAACTTTAGAGGTTAATAAGTATGCTATGAGAACCTTGGATATCAGGCAGCACAAAACATCAGCGCGGCTTGGACAAGTATTAAGCTAAGTGTGCTGAGAGACTCCATTTTTTTACTAAATTGGAAAATTTTTGATTTGTTTTTCATATTCTTTTTGGGGATTCTTAGATGTTTAATCCCAGAGAATTGGGTATACTCCAACATTAGTGAAAGAAGGGACATGAATAATCTTTGTATGACCCTGATTTATGTGGTTATAGTGAGATTGCTTTGTCCAATTTTAGATCATACTTATCTCTGATCTTTTCATCAGAAAAATCATACTCTCCTTTTAAATTTATGTGTTTCCAAGTCATTAGAGAGCTGTTTTGTATTGTTTTGATGATTTCCCTACGTTTATTTTCTTGTTGCTCTTTGCTCAGGATTTTATATAAATATAAACTATTCCAACAAATAATAGCTGCTTTCATAAGCCTTCTACAACTTTCTGCCATGATTTGTTCTTCTTGAGTTTGTTGCGCAAACGATTGATCATTCTCTTGTGCAATTGCTTTTGAAAATTTGTTATTATTTTCTACAAGACTGAGTTGCTTTTCTATAGATTAACGTAATTTTACATCATCTAGATATTTCAATATGAATATGGATTTTATAATCTTACCAAATTCTTTGAGTGCTTGATATAGCCTATGTTGCGTTGAATAAGAGTTAAGTCTTGATAATAGTTGAGATGCAGTGCTTCGTTTAAGTTTAATTGTAGCCATGAATCTTAGTATTTCATCGTAGTGCTCTCCAAGATATTTATGACATGTGTTGGTAATATCTTATACCCTTTGGTCTTGTACTTTATTTTATATCCTGATGGAAACATTGACAATACCTGATGCTTAACCCTCTTAATACGAGGAGCAGAGAATATAGAGAGGAAATGTGTAACTCCAAAAACTACCTCGGAATAGCCATCTGTATCTGTTGAATGTATTTCACTTTTTACTACTGAATTCTCCATTAAACCGTCAATGACATAAGCTGCCTCTCTTATCGATGAACTCATTACTGTAGAATAAAATAGTAGATGCCTTTTATCAATAAAACTACCTACAGTAACACCCTGATCTTTGCCATAATACTTAAATGAATAATGTGCATTGAGCGAATCATTTGCAACTTTCCACTTCTGTCCATCTGAAGATGTATGAAGTTTCTCATTTTTATTGATATAAAAGTTTGGAATACCAGTAGCTTCTGTAGTCCTTAAAATCTCGTCTATTGCATTTCTGATATTATCTGTTGTGAAACACCAATTAACTGTATTTTCTAATGCCAAAGAGGACATGTTTTTTGAGATTGCTGCAATGTCATTATTACTCATACCATATCCTAGAGACATTATACCCGCTATTAATAAATCTGAAGTAGCTTGCCTATTATTGCTTGCTTTATAGGCCTACAGGCGTGCTGAGTGCGGAAAATCGCATTAGTGTATTATACGCACTATAATTTTTCTATGATATAGTGTTTATGGGGTGTTTGAGATGTTCTTTTGTTTTGTATTTTTCAGCTAAATTT
>NZ_JAJBJC010000271.1 GCF_021811825.1 Candidatus Anadelfobacter sociabilis
CGCCAGCAACAGCTCCAGCTTTTTGAAGCTTAGATTTTATTTTACAAGTATTATTAACTAAATTTTGCAATAAATTTGCTTGACTTAAATCCTTCAATTTACCAACAGAAGCGAGGATTATGTCATTAATTCATTGTCATCTCGATGCCTGGATCATGCATGCTTCATATCTGTCCCATCTTTGCCAAAGAATTCATAAAACTATTTATAAGAATAAGCAATTTTAAATATTCAAAAATTAAATAAAAATATTATTAACTCACCTTTTGGCAACGCTCTCATACTTGCCCCTTTTTCTTCATTCTTTCTTCTCGATTTCTTCAAGCTTCTCTATATTTTACTTTCTTATTTCCTCCTGCATTAGATTTTTGACTTTCTTCATTTTCTTCTTCAATTTGTTCCACATTGTCTCTTCACTGTTGTTTTTCCTTTGAATTCTTATCTTCTGTCAGTGAAATAAATGTGCATTCTTGTTCTTCTTCCTCTGAATCATTTAATACTTGTTCCTGTATCATTTTAGTTCTTGCTTTTCGCATATCTTTTGTTTCATCTTCACCTTCACTTATTCTATATTCTTCAACTCCTTCATCATCTAAAGCAATTAAATGTCTCCTTTAAATGTAAAATTACCTTCAGCAGATCTATCTTTGCTTCTTGTATTATAACTTTTATTCTCATTAATATTTGCTTCTTTTTGTTTCTTTGACTTCTTCTCTTTCTTTGCCTTGCTATCAACTTTTTGTTTCTTTTCTTTCTTAGGACTTGGACTTGCATCTTTACTTGATTCAAATATATCAAATGCATCTGCAGGTTTATGCTTATTTGCGCCTTTCTTTGTATTTTTGAATGTCCATCCATTTTCTCTTGACACAACTACTTTCTGTGGTTTCATTGGATTTGGAATTCATTCTGAATCCTTTGTTTCCATTAGTTTAGGACGTTTATTTTGAAAATTTGCCAGATCTACTGCATTTTGTTTCTTTTTCTGATTTACCTTTGAAATGCTACCATTAACAGTATTTGACTCTTCGTTGTTTGATTTATCAATATTTCCTGAAGTGTCTAATGAAATCTTTAAACCAG
>NZ_JAJBJC010000041.1 GCF_021811825.1 Candidatus Anadelfobacter sociabilis
AATGTTTGCATAAGTATGGTGCTTCTTCATCGGAAGCTGAGTTGCTTGGTGAGGAAATCGAGCGAGAGTATAATGCTTTGCATGAAGATATATCGCGATTACATAGTGTGTTTGTAGAGAATAAGGTGTCTGTCGGATATTTGCTTAATCCGTTGAATTACGGTCATAAACTTGATTGCTATAGAGCTTTTAAGACATGGATGAAGATAAAGGAAGGAACAAGCGATGATTGCTGACACAGAAATGGCATTTATAAGAGGAATTTGGTTTGAGTGGGAAAAAAAAAATATAAAAACAGCTTGAGTAAGTGATGCGCTTTTCCTAGGGGTATTTAAACGTTTTTTTACTGAGGTACTTATGGATACAAAAATGGTAGATAACAACTCGCAATCGGAATTGATGGTAAACGCCGAGGAAGAGATGGAGATTTTACAAGACAATTGGGACTCTAGCTCAGAGGAATCAGAGAGTAGTAGCAGTAGCTATGAGTCTTCCAGTTGTGGTTCAGAAACACATTTTGACTGTATAGTAGATCGCTATGAAAATTATTTAAACGGCAATGAGAGCGTTAACTACGAATGGGCATCAAGTGATGGTATAGTTTTTTTGGATATGGCTGAGGATTATTACGATCATTTACGTCTTGTAAGGGGCTGGTCACCGGCTGATCTAGCTCATTTGCGTGCAATGGTGGATGAGTATTTTGGTATTATAAACAATATTGGTATTATAAGCAATGTTCCATCTGAGTCAGAGAGTAGTGAGGTTGAGTCAGAGAGTAGTGAGGTTGAGTCAGAGAGTAGTGAAGTTGAGTCAGAGAGTAGTGAGGGATTAGATAATGGGCGGTATAGTGGAGAGTGGACAGAATATATTTCAACGCAGGCAGAAACTAGCGTGGAAGATTCATTCCAGTGCGTATGTCAAGCATTTGAAACTTATTGGTATTGGCAACATTAGTGCTCTTGAATAGCGATGAAATTTAGCGTTTCCTATTGGGGTCAAGTGTTTGCATTCTTGGGATAGTTTGTTTGTACAAATTATGTTCCATACTGAGATATGTTTCTGCTCTAGCCATGAATTTGTCTAAGAAGAAAATTTTATCTCGTAGATCAGCAATTTGTTTACTGAAATCTTCGTATTTTGTGTCTAATGTCCGGACTGTATAAGTAGTTTCTCCTTGGGTAGTTTATGTATCGCGCGCTAATTCTTCTATGCGTGCTATTTTTGTTTCCCAGCCAGTTTCTATTTGGTTTAATCTGCTTTCTAAATGCCCAATACGCGCAACAGTTGTATCAATTTTGTTCGCTATGTTGATTGTTTGTAGCTCTGAAGAATGAATGAATTTGTCTAGTTTATGCCATAATCCATAAATGAGTAAATAGAAAAATATATCATTAATAACCAACTCTTATAATATCATCAACTACAGCGTTGCTATCATGTATTTCGCAATTTCCATTTTCTAAAGCACATATATCATTATCGTATCTCGCATTATCGTATTCACTATCATATTTATTACGATATTTTGCTTTTTTTAGTGTTACTCGCTTTTCTATTTCCTCAAAATCTTGTTGCATTATATATTGTTGAAATTTACAAGGATCATTCATATATTTTGTCTTAGCTTCGTTATAATCTGAATCATTTATATAAGATGCATATATTGAATACTTCCAGATTATAGGCTCAAATTTATATAAAAAATCATCATAAAGTTTGCTAAATTGATCAAATTTTATATATCCTTCCTTTATATAAAAGAGAGTATCAGCATTAAATATTGACATAATTTTAGTATGAGAAGCTTTAGAAATTGCTTTGATTTCCTTAAAACTTATATAATCACTTTTTACCATATACATTGTATCTGCAGAAAGTATTTGTTCACACAAAAATGAATTCTCTTGATACAATTGATCTAAATCATTATAGCTAAATTTTTTGTTTTTAACTAAATCTATAACAGAAGCGGATGTAAAAAGATAAAATTTTCTATGATTCTTATCTAGATCTTGTTCCCACCAATCATTAATTTGCTGAAAAGTAAAGAATTTTTTTTGTATCATATACTCTATAGTTGGCATCGAGAGAACGATAAATTTATCTGTATGCGCTTGGAGCATAACTTTTAATTTATCTTTATACTGCACTTCTAATACATGAAACTTAAACAAAGAATATGCATTAATATCACATTGAGCAAAGACTGAAGAGGATGTATTATTACTTTTTTTTATACTCATAATCATGTAAATAAAAATATTAAAATTACTGATAGATTTTACGAAAGAGTGGGATTTGTTATTGTGTATCAAAAAAAATTGCTTTAGAATATAAGCTAATATATAATCAATTACTTTATATATCCTATTATATTATTGATCACAGAATATGTAATAAAAAAATTCAATTTCATATGCATGCAGAACTGTATTTAGAATTAAAAAGCAACATATAATCAAAGAAATACCTGATATATCGATAGAGATTTTAAGTGATGAATTAAGTAATAAATCTTTTATATATCTAATATCATATATATATATATATGATATATATAAGTGATGCTATAAGAATAGCAGACTATTCATATAAAGTATATAATATATGATGTATACACATGAAAGAAGCATTATCGGTTTAATGGCTTGTGACCCTTTAGGAGTGATTGGATGGAAAAACAAGCTTCCTTGGAATTGTTCACAAGATATAATACATTTTAATGAGCTAATAAATAATAATGTAATTTTAATGGGAAGAAAAACTTATGAAAGTATACCATATAATGTCTTATCACGATCTATTTTATGTATAGTTTTTTCTAAATCAGAAAAAATAAATATATTACCTAATAACAGATTAAAAATTATAAATTCACTAGATAAAGGGCTCGATGTAGTAGATAATATAGAAAAATATCTTACAGAAGATAAAAAACATTTTATCGGTCAAAATCTAAAATTTTTTATGATTGGTGGTGCATCTATTGCGCATCTATTTTTAGAAAAAAATTTAATTTCTGAATTTTTTTTAACCAAAATTTATCAATGCTATAATGGAGATACAAAACTCAATCTCGACTTATTAAAGCAATGGAAGAAAAAAAAGATAAAGAGTTTAGAAGCATGTAGCGTATACCATTTAGTAAGAAAATAAAAAAATACATTTTTTTTTGTATTTGTTTTTTTATTTCACTTTTTAATGTTGATTAGTTGTCAAAATTGATATCAAAGTATAGGATAATATAAAGATTAGCCAAATACCGATTAATGAAGAATGTATAAATATTCAATAAATCAAAAAAGAATAAAACGTCACAACTTTTTACTACATACTAATATGTACTTAAAAAGAAAAAAATCATAGAATCACAGTTTTTTTAAAAAATTCTGTTTTGGTAAAGAACCAATAGCAAAAGTTTATACCACTATTTAATTGTATTTTTCATTTATGTCCCCTACCCTCTCTCTAATTTGGTCTGCCGAATGCAAAGAATGTACCGCCTATAGCAGGTATCGGATATACCAAGATGCTTTGCGTAGGCAAATAGAATGTCCAATATCTTGGTATCCCCATCATGTATATATTTCGTGGATTATTCAAAAATGTCTCATTATCAACACCAGCCAGCTATATGCTCTGTATATTACTCACAGTATATGAAAAGACTAGACACAGTCCAAAAAGGCGTGCTAATGACAGCATACCCGTTCTCTGTAGTATAAGAAGTGAAGGACTTCAAATATGCGGAGATCAGCTCTCTGCCATATGTTTGTGCGAAATCATTGAAGTTATCACAAAAATCCCTGTAGCCACTCCCCTGTTGTTGTACTGTCATGTCCCTAAATTCCGGATCCCATAACGACAAGTACAGAGTTTGCGCTGCAAGAGTGGCTGTATCAATGCTGAGCATGAGTTACCATTTACAAATCTTCTTTCGTTGTAAAGAGAGCATGAGGAGGAGTATAATTTACTATTTCTCCTGCGAAGAAGTGATCGTGATTACATGCCATCTCCAGAGGAGATATTCCCAGCCTCTTTTCTGTCTGTGGTATTGCTTCTTCATACAAAAACAAGCATAACACTGCATCAGCAGCTCTAGCATCCGCACTACTGAAATAAACTATATTCTTCTCATCTATAGTAATTTATTACCCACTACGTAACCTAGATTCGGATACTTTGTAGATTTATGTAATATATTATGTTGCGAAGGATACAGCGTGGTACCATCTTTGGATATTATTGAAGGCATAAATATTTTTGCAGCATAACTTTCTAATGTACCCTCATCACACTTTATAAATTCTCCATATTTAGCTTTGTCACTCTTGTCTATATCGCAGACTCGTTCAGTAACATATTGCTCTTTCTTGCTAGCTCTCCCTTCTGGTATGGTCCCTACATATGTGTACCGTGAACTCACTAGAGACAAAAGCCAAGTGCCATTTACATGCGTACTACTTCCGGATACAACGTTATCTACGAAAACACCATCTTTGAATGCATCACATACTATATCAGTCATAACCTACATAACCTTTTGTTATATTGTTAATATTATATATTAAAGAAATTTCGCACCGTCCCGATGCCCCATTCAACAAATCTATATACACCGCAATCTGTTATCTTCAATAAAAAAAGGAGATGCAGGAGATGCTGTAATTATTAATATACCCATGCATTCATTATTCTTTATTATTTATCTTCTTTTTATTAGCTATTACTTTACTAAGACTTTTTATTTGGCTCTCTTTATCTTCAATATGGTCACTTTTCATAGATTGTCTCACTATACTAGCTATAGCATCCTTCTGCATTTTTACTACAACTCCATCAGATATCTCAACACTTACTATACCTTCTTCTACCTTACCAACCGTACCATGTATCCCAGCAATAGTAATTACAACATCTCCTTTTTTTATTGAAGATAACAGATTGCGGTGTTCTTTTACTTTTTTTTGCTGTGGACGAAAGATTAAGAAGTAGAAAATCAGACCTATCATCAATAATAGCGAAAGATTACCCAAAGCAGAAACAGTTGTATTTTGTTCTACAGCAACATCATTTGATCTAACCTCTTCTGCAAAAGCATATACAAATGATAAAATACTTGAAATAAATATTGTTAAAGTATAAATCACAACAAATCGAGACAACCTCGTTATATAGCTAAATGAACTTAATTTCATATTTATATTATTCATACTTATATTATAAGTTTAAAGGTTAAAGGTATAATAAAACAACAACACATGCAAAGCAGGATAATACAAGTATTAACACTTATTACAAGGAAAATTTAGAAGTATTTTATTCGGTAATTTTCTTTGTATAATCATTTATTAATATAATTTACTTTGTTGATTACTATTAATCCATTAAGTTTTATGGTAATGCGATATACTTGCAAATGATATATCATGTGATGGGTAGTTAATTTGTAATGGTATCAAATAAAACTATAGATAGCGACTATCACAAAATAATAAAAAAATTCTATAAAAAGATGATAAGAATATTATATATCTTAATAAATTCGTTGATAATGAAATGCGATTAAATGAAACAGAGATATAATTGTTAATATACTATCACATCAACAAGTATTACGACTTGTGTTACGACTTTTTTAGTATTGTTGCTTTTTTTTATGATATTACAAGACCTCTAACAAGAAATAGAAGAGTAAATAGTCGAACCTTAAGCATTAGATTATTACTTTCTAGCATCTAGTATACACAATTTAATATAATATATACAATGTTACTCCTATATTCCTAGTAATCCTAAATTTTTAATGTAAAGAAAACAGCGAATCCCCGTTTCTGAAAGAAAGTATTAATAAAATTTAACTACAAATGTGGAGCAATACCTTAATCATCAATTATATCTCAATTATACTTTTTCCAGATCTTTTTAGATTTTTATCACAAATTCCTGCTTCCACATTCATTTTTTAGATATATTAAATGAAACAAACAATCAGTGCCAACCAGATAGAGATCATCCAAGAGCTCTACAACTAGCCAACACCTAATTTAATACAAACATTGATTGTATTAAGTTACTGTAATAACATAACACTTTAGCTTCTTAATCACATCAGCAATACACCAACAAAATTCACTTACTACTATTTTGTGGATATACTGAGGCACACACCTTACTTTTATCTAAATATGAAAAAGAAATGAAGTGTAAGTAAAATATATTATTTTATATTAACAGTCGATGCTCCAGCTGCTTCTAATTTTGCCTTAATCTCATTAGCCTCTTTTTCGGAAACTCCCTCTTTAATGTTCTTAGGCAATGATTCTACCACTGCTTTTGCTTCAGTTAAACCTAAAGTTGGATTTAATTCTCTAAGCAGTTTTATCAAATTGATCTTCTTCTCTGGAACAATTGCAACAAGTTCTATATCAAATTCAGTTTTTTGCTGTACCTCTTCTCCTGCATTATTAATATTAGCAGAGCCTGTTACAGCTGCAGCAGCAATTACTGCTTTAACATCCCAAGATTCTTCTAATTTTTTACGCAAATCATTCAACTCAAGTACTGTTAAATTAGAAAGTGTACTAACTATTGAATTTAAATCAGATGCCATAGCCTATTCCTATCCTCTATTAATCTAAATTAATTATAAAATTATAAAATAAAAAATAACATGGTAGACTAGAGCAATCAAGAACTACAACCTACCGAATTGTCATAAAACTATAAAAAATACTCTTCATGACACATAATACCGAGGAGTATAGCAAATCACAATAAAATCGCAAGATAATATTTTATTAATAAAGCATTTAGTTAAATATCATACTCATAATACCTTAACACAACGTAATTACTAAAGAGTTATTAAAGATTTTAACAAAAAAGTGATTTATACAAAATACATAATCTCCAATATATAATGTAGCACTTGTCTTAATGATATAGATCTTGTGAAAATCTTGTTAATACCATCGAATATGATTATGAATAAAATAACATCCAGCTAAAATCTCTAATTTTTGTAATATTGTAAAATTCGTATAGAATTATTGATTTCTTTAATCTTCTAGATCTATCTATTTTGATAATTAGCAGTCTTATTATTTGAGATTATATTTAACAAATTTAAATTCACTGCTATACGTTGATTTCAGAAATTATTAATATTATTCCACTGAATATGAAAAAATTTTTGTAGTTAATAATAGTTATATACTAAATTGTAATGCTAAAGAACGCTATGACTTTGTATTTTTGTTCAGAAATATAAAAATTATCAATAACATTTTTTATATATATAATTTTATATATATTATGCTTAAGCTAATGTGATGGAAGATTTTATAAAAATCATGCAAATTCTAAAATTTCCTCCTAAAAATATCATTTCCAAGTTCTAATTGATATTTTTTACTCGCATAAACGCATAACTTGCATTTGGATGATCAGGTTTTTGTAGTATGCAAAGCAAGCATCTCATATGACTGAGTATTGATAAAATTTTTTGCTATACCACTTAAGTGTTTTATCATCCAATGTTATCAATAATAATGAAATACTATATAGTATTTATATAGTATTTCATCTTTCTTTTTTATCTATATCATACATTAATCAAGATTACCTCGCTACAACATTGCTTGAGGCGAAAAAGCCCCACCGCAGAGTAATAGCAGAGTTTTATGAAGAGAGCCGTGAGGTAATTCATAATTCGCTGATATTATATGAGTCACTGATATTATGTAACTCGTTTATATTATATGGATCTGCATGAGAAGGATACGTATCAAACGCATATCCCTTGTTATGATTACCATCTACTGTACTTCCCTGAGGGAAAGCATTACCACTCGGATCTTCAAGTATATAGGTTATTTCACTCATTGGATCTCCATTAAGCCAGCGCACTATAACATGACTAATAGAGGCGTCATTTGAATCCACTTTAATAGCGCATTTAGCTTTTATCGTTTTTTGTCCAAGGTCGTTTGGAAAGAACGAATATATACCGAGCCCTTGCGCACTAAATCCCGATGCACTCCTTGCTATATATAGAGACGGACAGACTATTTCCTTTTTTACATCTGCAGAATTTGGCAAAGAGCATTCAACAAGCAAACCATCTGTCGGCATAAAGTAGGGCAACTCTGACTGATAGAAGTTAATCTTTCCACCTTTACCAAGCCAAATAGTTTGATAATCGTTAAAATGCTCAACAAACAAACCATTCATTTTTACATTATCGCCATTTACTATAAGACCATGTTTGCAATAGTTGATATTGAAGGGGATTTGCAGAGATTGCTTATCATGATCCGCTCTCCACAACCATAGATTCTCCCCTATAACATAGTTTGAATCTACTTGAACACAAGCATATGCTGAAGGTGATAGTTGGTTGATGTTTATACGAGCTACTCTGCAATATACATCTTGCAAAGTTGTCGGATTTATTTGTGAGCCGTAAGATTTTTCCCCTACTGTTAGGAGTACATTATTTTGATCTAAATATGAGCCATTCGTTCCAGCATCAAAAGTCATTCCAGCTATATGCACACCCTCACTTCCAATTTTCATACATCCACCAGAATGTGCCTGACATACGAGAGAAGGAAGGCCTAATCCAAGAACTATTTTGTCATTAGGAACGACTATAGTTCCTTCTAAGTGGTATATTCCAGGAGTAATTATTAGTCCTTGAGCGCCAACTAGGGCTGAATTAATTGAGAATATTTTTTCAGCTGTGATAGTAGTAGGCGATATATTATTGTCAAGAGATAATACAACAAAATTGTCGGTATTTTTGTTAATAGAGCCATATTGTACATTCCATTGACTACCATCAAAAACAACTCTAGGCATTTCGAGTTTTGTTCCATCATCCATCTGCGTAAATGGAAAACCCTTCCAGATATTTTTTGTAGACACATCGCCATCTCCAAAAACAGATCCTTGATTAGCATTAGATACTATATTCCACACTCCAGCTTGAAGTTGAATAAAATTCGAATTTGTCACATAGAATTGCTGTTGAGAACCTAAAATGACTTTGCCGGTTGCGCTAATCTTGCTCATAAAACCACCGCTAGTAAAGCCGCAGTCTCCCCCAAGACCCCAATCACACATCAATATATCTTGTCCACTTATTTTTAAGTTTCTCATGGGCGATGCCTGAGATACAGCAAAACGCAAGGGCGCTCCTAACCTACCTATATCCATACTAATATCAGAAAGGCTACGCCAAAAATTATCTAAACCTCCAGGGGCTTTGCAATTTGCATCTCCAACTTTTTCACAATTATTCAATACATTAATTCCTGGTAACACTCGCACATCGTCTCTGCTACTACTGGCACCAGCGACTTGAGTATAGTACCCAAGCTTAAATTGATCAGGCATATCGTAAGTACCTCCTGCAATCAAGATAGCGTACCTATTGTTAGACCACTCATCTGTTTCACCATGTCTCATAGTGCTCTGAGGGCCGCCTATTTGAGTGCCAAGCCTATAAAGTGACTGCGAATCAGAGCCACTCACAAAATAAGCACCACTAGGACAACTATTAGGAATGCATTCAGATGCTCTTTTGATAATTTCAGAGAACTTCTTTGTTTCAGAATTTTTAATCATACTTTAATTAATCTTTTATTTAATTGCTAAATTTTTACGTATAAGAGTTGAAACTCTAGGTTGAACAAATAAAAGAAATATAGTTTTTTGTCTATATGTATTTTATTTTGCATTACAGAAGAATGAGAGTAGGTTGTGATGAGATGAGACTTTATAATAAGTAATATTTTTGTTTTGTGCGATGTTATGTATATCTAGATAATCTAGTTTATTACAACCATACTCGAAGAGTATTGGTGTGCATCCTGCGTTATATGCGCATTCTATATCAGCTACGCTATCACCGACGAACCAAATATCTTTGTTAAACTCTTCTTTAGGGAAGCGGCCTTTAAGTGCGAGATATGCTGCCTGTGGGGAGGGTTTATCTTTTTCTGAATCATAAGAGCCGATTACTGAGTAGAAATATTTTAACATATGATACTTTTCTGCTTCTGCGCGTACTAAATCACCATCTTTATTACTTACAACTGCTAAAGTAATGTCTTGTGCTGCAAGCAATTTTATCAATTTTTCTGCATCAGGCATCAAAGAGACTCTGTCTAAATGGACTTTCTCTAGATAATTTTTATATAACTTATAAACGTCATCCCAAGAGTCTCCAAAAATCCTTGGGAAGCCGTCTCTAGCTGAAAGATGTGCGTTTTCTCTAAATTTTTGAGAATTAAGTATATCATCACTAATACCAAGCTTACCTAAAGTATAACGCAGTGATTCAAATAACAACCCATTAGAGATAACTATAGTATTATCCCAATCAAATATGATTGCTTTTGGCTTTTTTAGACTCATGTAGTTATTAAGATATCAATTAATAGTAAAAAGATTTTAGCAAAATAAGTTGTACAGAAAAAACATTTGCAAATCAGTATTTTGATTAGTATCACATAACAATTCTGATTGCAAATATCTGTTATAATCAAATTATTATACCTATACCACATTAAATCGAATAAGTTGTATTAATATGATAGAAGCTATTGCCCCTTTATTATACTATCTGTAGTATAATAACTATCTACTATTAAGTTATTGGTTGCTATGACTCTGAAAGATTTGTTTAGATTTGGTAAGTCTTATATCGATAACACTACTTCACAAAAGGGTGTTGCTAGCGAAAATGATCAATATTCTCTGTCTAATTGGTCTCAAGATACATATGAAGGACTCATTATACAAAGAAATTTTCTAATTTTAATTAGCTTGTTCTTACTAGTTGCTGTTGCTATAAGTGTTTTGACTATTGGATACATCAAAAGCACACAAACAATTGAGCCTTTTGTAATAGAAATTGAACGAAAAACTGGAGTACCTACTGTTGTTGATCCTATAAGTGTTGAAAGATATTCTTCTGATGAGGCAATAAAGCGCTATTTTATAATGAAGTACATTAGAGCTAGAGAAGAATACATATATGGCTCATATAAATATAATTACTATACGGTAGTAAGAGTACTGTCTAGCTCTGATGTTTATTACTCAGATTATAAGTCAAAAGCATCTCCATTAAATAAAAATAGCTTGTATTCAACGCATGGAGAAAATTACAGTAGCACCGTTAATCTAAAATCTCTTATTTTTCAAACACCAAATTCTGCACAAGTACGTATCAAAGTTGTTGGCAGTAACAATATTACATCTGACAAGATAGTATATATGGAATTCAAATTTGATAACATAAAGATGAATGATGATGAAAGACTTATCAATCCACTTGGTTTTGTTGTCACACTTTATCGTATAGCTGATGAAAATATATAATTATATGCTCAACAATAATATCGTAGATAATCTTAAAACTATTACAATATGTGTTATTACCATAGCACTCTGCATATCACTTAGCACTCTTGAAGTGATATATGCTCTTGAAAAAAATGCTAAAGAATCGAATACAAACACAAATATAACACCAGAAGAAATCACAGAAATAGATCAGGATTTTGTGAAAAAATTACAAAAATCTTTTTCTGAATCTGATGAAATTGTAAAATCTCAAACTGAAAAACAATCTTCTACAATAGCTAAATCAAAATTAACTAGAGGTGCTATAGAAAATTATCTTGCAATCCAAAGGCTTAAAAATCTTAAAGTAGATATAATACACGATTTAGGGTACAATCTTTCAGGATTAGATCTATCAGGTTTAAACTTTTCTAATTTGTCATTAAATAAAATTGTATTAGCAGGAGCAAATATTTCACACTGTAATTTTTCTGGAGCATCGTTGGATAACTCCAATCTAAGCGGTACTACCGCTATAAATGCAAACTTTAATAACGTAAGTTTAGCTAATGCAGATTTTAGCAATAGCAATATATATGATGCAGATTTTATTTATGCATATCTGGATAATACAAATTTCAGTAACTCAAATTTACAAAAAGTTGAAATGCAAAATGCATCATTAGTTGAAAGCAATTTTCATGGCGCACTTCTAGAAGAAGGGGATTTTTCACAAACTGATTGTTATTATGCAGATTTCTCAGGAGTGCGTGCGTCTGGCGCAAATTTTAAAGATGCAATTCTTAATAAAGCTAAATTAGATAATGCAACATTTGATTTTGTTAATATGAATGGCATCACATCAGACGGCGCATCCGCAGTAGGCTCCACATTTAATAGTGGAAACCTTTTCGGTGCGCAATTTTTAAATTCAAATTTTTCTAATTCATCCTTTAAGCAATCAGTATTAGAATCAGCAAATTTCAGCGGTAGCAATTTTTCTAGTACTACTTTCCAAGGAGTGGAGATGACTAATATAATATTACATAATGCAGTATTCAATAATGCAGTATTCAATCGCGTTATATTCGCTACAGCAGATTTCACAAATGTAAAATTTAATAATTGCATAATTATCTCAAGTAATTTTGAAAATGCTATAATGAACTCGGTATTTATGCGGAATTTAAAAATTATTCAAAGCTTTTTTGTTGACTCAAATTGGGTAAATGCAGATGTGGAAGCAGTAGTAGTATTGAGTAGTAATCTTAAAAACGTTATTCTAAATGAGGGAAGCTCTATGCGTAAC
>NZ_JAJBJC010000042.1 GCF_021811825.1 Candidatus Anadelfobacter sociabilis
ACTTTCGCATATTCCTGTCCTGCTATATGCGATATACATACCTTAGCATACACCTTAGCATATACATTTCCTATACCTTTGAAATTCCCATAATTGTATTCAGCTCCTCAAAATATCCGCAATGCCTTGTATTTATATCACTTCTTTCTTGCGTTTCTCAAGTATTTTTAACTGCGCTTCAATCAAAACTATACAGTCCTGAGCACATTTCTTCTCAGGTTTAAGGTTGGGAGAATAAGGACGCGAGTAAAGCAAAGTATCTGGTGTTCTGTAGGATTTTGTATATCTTCTCCTTTGTCGAAAGCAGCATTATTGATCACAATAACGGATTGTTTTGAAATGCAATACTGGGGCAGTAGCCACCTCTCAACTCAAGTTGTAAAAACTTCTGTATTTGCTGAAGAATTTATCAACTAGGGCAGCATAATAGTACCATTGATCGATGCTCCAACTAGATTAGTTCTGCCTTTTTCATCCCACAATCGCGCTTTCCATAACATTGCTTGCCTGGTGTGTTGTATGAATACCGTCAGTTCTTTGCATATGGCGCGCAAAGACGCTTTCATCAATATACATTACCTGTTTACCTTCCTTTTTGAACTCATCAATTTTTTGGCAAAACATAAATCTTCTTTCTGGATCCGCTTTGGGGTGATTTAGAGTTTTTTTATATGTGACACATGTACGCCCTTTAGCATGTTTTGTCCGCAGATGTGATAACTCGAAGTCTTCTCTCCATTTCTTAACTGTAAGATCAGGATAATTCTCTATGTCTTTCTTCAAAACTTCACTAGCAATTTTATTGCTTGCTTATTTTCAAAGACAACGCTAGCATTCCGCTTTTTCTCAAGATCTCTTAACATCTTAACAAGATCTAATCAATGTTACTATAAAAACTAGGCAGAAATATAATATTATTAAATCTTACACATAAATGCACTTATAAAGTGTGACTTGTTATTTTTAAATTCTCATAGATAATCATAATATATGTACATAAAAGATTAGTGATGGAGATATTCACTAATTTTATCAACTATTTTTTCTATACTAATATGATCCTGGATTTTTGCATTATTTAATTCCTCTATAATTTGATGATTTATATCGCGTTTTGCAAGTTCTATTGCTACTGTCAATGCGTTGTTAATGTCTGCTGTTCTAGAGTTTCCGTGACTTTTGACTATAATTCCATTAAGCCCTATAAGCATAGCACCATTATGATTAGATGGATCTATATGAGATAAAGATTGAACAATTAAATTCTTTATAAAAAACTTGTAAATATATCCTAGAATAGATATTCGTTTTGTTCTGCGGCAGCTTGTCTTAAGCAACTGCAGAACAAGCCTAGCTAGCCCTTCTGCAGATTTAAGTGCTACATTACCAACAAATCCATCTGTTACAACTACATCAACATTACCAGAAAAAATATCACCTCCTTCAATATATCCTATAAAGTTTAAATTAGGCTCCTGACGTAACATTTCTGCAACTTGTTGTTCTAGAATTCTACCCTTGATATCTTCACTGCCAACATTAAGTATACCTATCCTTGGATTGGGTAAATTAAGTATTACTTTAGCAAAACAATCCCCCATCAATGCAAATTGAAACAAATGCATTTTCGTACAATCAACATTTGCACCAAGATCTAGCATTACACAGCGACCATTTTGTGTTGGCATACAACCAACTATTGCTGGTCTTTTGATGTTCTTCATACAACCAAGTATCATCTTCGATATCATCATCATTGCACCAGTATTACCACATGACACAAAAGCATCAGCTCGCGAATCTCGCACCGCTTCAATCGCGCTACGCATACTAGTATCAACGCTGTCTCTTAGTGCATTAGTAGGCTTTGCATCATCAGAGATGACTTTTTTTGTTGCAATAAATTGATAACGATCATGTGGTATATGATAATTTCGTAACAATAACGGAATCTTTAACTTATCTCCATATATCAAGAACAACGCATCACTGCGTTGGATACATATCTGCGCTATTGATTTTATTACAGAATCAGGAGCGTTTACACCGCCCATAGCATCCACACTAATTGTTACTGTTCCATTTTGCATATTCAGAATGTACCACTATAATAACTCGGCAAAAGATAAAGCGCACTAGAAGCAATTAAATAATATATAAAGGTGGGCTAATAAAAAAATAAACTACAAAATCAAAGATACATTAGTAATAAACATTACTAATGTATAAGAAAAATATAAAAAATGATACGCAGAGGTCAAGATTCCACAATGTCTTTCTTCATTCCTTTCACTTTATTGACTTTTTTTATAACTTCAATTCCATTATACATACCATCACCTGACATATGATGAGGAAGTTTAGCTTCTCCAGTATTTTTATCAAATGAAATAGTAATCTTGTTTAACCTATCATTTGCTCTTCTCTTATCGCGCCTTGAGCTGGATGTTCTTTTCTTGGGTACTGCCATCTTATACTACTTATTATACCAATTAAAGCTCTCGAATATAAACCTAAACGTATACAAAAGCTATACAAAATATTGTATATACCTAATACAACAATATTTTAAAGTCTAGTTTTTTCTTATCTTAATTGATTAATGAGAGTAAATAGTATCCTATAAAACTTAGGAATAGATTGTCAAAGTGCGAGAGTTAGTACTAACTTTGTTGTAGTATTGGTTTATAAAAAACGTTTGGGTTGATCTAAAATAAATATCATCTCATAATGTGTGGGCTATATCCTGTGTGTGTTAATAAGATATAAAATTAAGTAATATGCTATTAAATTTGGTTCATTTAATTAAGCATTACTATATATTTTGCAAGACAATCCTTCTCAGAAATTGAGTTATATAAAAACAAGAATTCTAACTAATATTGCGATAATAATTTACACAATTATCGATTAAATTGACATAATTTTAATGGATATAATCGCTTACGAAAATTATATATATCTCTCAAGTAATGTGCAAATTTTATCAAAATTTTTTGTTTTTATTGCTAAAATAGACGTTCTTATGTTGTCATTAATTTTTGGTTTTAAATTATGGTTACTATCTATTGCTAGGTCATTTTTGATGTTTAGAAGCAATTCTTCCGTATTTAAAGCAATCTTTAATATACCTTTATTAACTGCTGTTTCTACTATATCTGTAAAATTATTATAATATCTACCAATAGTAACTGATTTACCAAGTTGTAATGGCTCAAGAACATTTTGCCCGCCATGCGGTACTAGCGATCCGCCAACGAATATACTATCTGCTAATCTATAAAAAATCCCTAATTTGCCTATGGAATCTACTACTAAAATATCTAGATTTTCTAGATATTTTATATAACTACTCTCATTACATACTTTTTTAACTCTATTTCCTATTGTTATATTATTTGATTCATTAAATTTATTACTCAAATGAGAGTATTGTGAATATAGTATACCATTTAATTTTAACCGCTTAGCATCATGGATGATTGCATGACTTCTAGATGAATGACGTGGTACAATAATTGTCAACATTTGTTGAATTTGCTGTTTTAAGTTTGCATGAATCACCATAAGTTGTCTCTCTTCTTCGCCATGAGTACTTGCGCATACTAAAATTCTCTTTTTCTTCAAATATTGTCTTAGATATTCATACTCCTTTGGATCAAACGCTATGTCATTACTAAAGTATTTGATATTACAGAAAAAATGTGTTTTTTGCGCAAAATATTCAGTATCTAATGATACGATATTATCTAGATCTTTTTTACTACATGTAATAATTTGATCAAATAGTTTTAATAATCTTATAAATACTGGTTTTATTAATTGCCATCTCTTCCATCCTTTTTTTGAAAAACGTGCGTTAAGCATTATAATGGGGCATATTTTACTAGTTTTTAGCAATAATATAGGCCATATTTCTGATTCTACAAAAACTGCAAAATGAGGTTTCCATAATTTTAAGAATGCTGTTACAGATTGTGGCGAATCCAGCGGAGCATATTGGTGTATGGCATTACTTAAACCAAGATCTTTGAATATTGATGCAGAAGTTTTTGTATAACTTGTAATTAGCAGTGTGTAATGATTGTATTTTTTATTAAAGAAATACAGTAGTGATTTTATTGAATTTAACTCGCCTATGCTAGAGACATGAAACCATAACACATTTTTTTTAATACTATTTCCGGAAATATCGTAAGTTGGAAAAATTCTCTCCTTCCATCTCACTCTGTCTTCAATACGCATCAGTACCATAATCTTAATGAAGATAGGTGCTATAAAATAAATAAAAAATGTTACAATAAAATATAAGTAAAAAATAAAATAATAATAAAAATCATGAAGAACTTTGTTATTAAGAATTTTAGAAAAATTTATGGATCTCATAATATTTGAATTATTTAGTAGATCTAGAATAAGAGAGATTTTATTGAAATGAAGTCACTTTATAACTAGCAATGTGGATTGTCAAAACAATCAATAGGTAGTGCATAAATGTTAAGATATTTCTAAGGATTTTCACTCTTTTAGTAGTATATTCACTATACATTATATAGTTAATTTAGCATTATGATGAGATGATATTATTTTCTTAGTCACAACTCTTATGATGCTTTCAATGAGCTTATTTTTATTCAAATTTTTAATAAATCTGTTACAAATTTCAAATCTCTTTTGTATAATTATTCTTTCTAAGTGTTATAATAATTTTCTTTCTCACACATACTATTCTTTCTCTGTATCTTTAATTGACCCGAGAACTTTTTCTATAAGAGGAAGTATCATCTTCTCGTCGGAATTGCGCTCTGATTTGCTATCATTAAATAATGATTCGAATACGTCAATGTGTAAGCTGCTTTTATTAGTCCACATTATATTGCCTGTGTAATAATCTACTATTCCAACTGTAATGTTTAATCCTTCGGCTGACTCGAATCTGTGAGTTCCAAATATTAGGTCTAATGCTAAGTCTTTTACTTTAGTATTGTTGGTATTTGTAATATAGATATAATCTGAAAATAGTACCAACTTCTTTTTTTGATTATTTAGTTTCAAAAAACTCAGTGTACCAATATTATTCTTTATGTTAAAAGCATCTTGCTTATCTAATGTATACATCTTATATAAAGACTTTATTTCTTCCTTATACTTATCTGCAGTAATGAGCATATTATCTCTCATTTCCTTGCTATATATTTCACTATTAGGTAATAGACGAGCATTATATCCCATATTCTGTAGTGTTTTAACTATACAATTGACTACAACAGTTTCTATATATTCTTCATAGTTATATAATCTTGACATATTTCCTAACAAACCTCTTTCATATGCGCGAGCTTTTGTTGGTAAAACTAATAGCGATCCATTAAGAGCTGTCGCGTTGAAGTTGCTATTTTTTCTAACAGTAGTTTTACTGCTACTGTTAGAGCATGACAAGAGAACAAATAACGTAATAAAAAAACAGAAAACAGTTCTTATTTTCATTTAATACCCCAAGTTACGTGGAACTGCACGAGCACGTTTTGACGATACTATGACGTATACACTATCTCCCACATTTAAAGGATTGTTTTTCGATTGGATTACTATAAGCGCATACATTGTTCTTATTGAATCTATAGCTTCTCTCATGAAGTGACTATCATAATAGTCATTACCTTTCAATTGCGCAGGATCTACTAGTATTAAATACTGCAATCCATCAGCTCTACTAAGACTAGAATAAATGACAGATCTAACTAATCCTTCAGCTGAATTTCCCAGCCACGTTCTTATTAATCCATCATTATCTGATAGCTTACCATGTTCTTTAATTATAACAGGAGCTACAGCCTGCACCTCTCCTTTAAATCTAAGGTTAAGTGTTGCGTCGCTGGTATATGTTTTACTAGACAGATCTCTAGTGCATCCAGACAATGTAATGATTATACCAAATAACGATATAACTGAGAGAATTGATGATTTCATTGATAATTCTAATAAGCACCCACATCATGCCAATGAATAATGTATTAATTAAAACGACAAAGTCAATTCTTTTATTTCAATCAAGAAAGTCAGACAATTAAAATAAAAAATAAGAGTGTTTTAAATTATGTGCATTGTATAGTATCATACATATTACTAATTATAATTAAAATTTCATATTGCTAATATCGTTGAAATAGTTTAGAATGCGCGAGCTGTTGATGTTATAATAATAGTTTGTTATAATTGTTTTACTTTATTATTTTTTATATGAGTAGTAGGTGGTAATGCTAGAAGTTCGCACAAAAAATGATATCATTGAAGAATTTGGACAGAGCAAATCTGATACTGGTTCTTGTGAAGTCCAGTATGCCCTCTTTACTAACCGTATTAACTATCTTACAGAACATTTGAAGAGTAATCCAAAGGATTTTGCATCTCGTCGTGGATTGTTAGCAATCGTACAAAAGCGCAAAAGAATCATGAAATACTTAAGGAAGAGTGGTTTACATGAAGTCTGCGAGACGTTGTTGCGTAAGCTTCATGTAAGAAAATAGTAATATTTGGGATAGAGATTTTTGTGAATTTTGATGTCTTGAGCGCATTGCTTCATTTTGCCTCCTTTGTTTTACCTTATCTTTTATAAAACTATCTCTCCTTGGTTCTTTTATTTATTATTACTCATTTATGTTTCTTGCTACGCGGGAATAGTGTGTGTGTTGATTCTTATTGCTTTTATAGTTATCATATATATATATATTGTTGAGAGGGATTTTATATAGATTGTCGCAGGTTTACGGAGTTTAATATTTTCTATATTGATTTTTATAAATAATGCAGTGAGTAGGAATAAATTTTATAAACCATTTGTTAATTTAGTTATATGATTTTAGGTTATAACTAATAGCATTTGGAGATTTGATGTTTTTGTACTGCCCAGCACATCACTTATTCTATCAATTTCTTTTGTTTGGGGGCTATGGCGCAGTTGGTAGCGCGTTTGAATGGCATTCAAAAGGTCGGCGGTTCAATTCCGCCTGGCTCCACCATCTTACATATCATTGATCAGAAAGTCTTTAAATATTGGTAGTATGCAAACGCAGGATAAATCCAAAATCGCAAATGCAGCAATATGTGATATTTTTGATCGTATCACAGGAAAAAAATAACAAAAAAATTTTCGAGTCTCTTATTTAATTTTTTTATCTATTTTTTAATCAATCAAATTAGTTATTCATTGAATATTATAGAAAATCTTAAAAGGCAATGTGTTCATTTTTCCTAAATTAATGATGGCGTATCTTCTGATCATTCATACTGTTTCATTATCATTTTTGGATTAATATCGAATGTTTTTGTTGTTTTTATTATGTTTGCTTTACTATCACTAATCTCTCTATAAATCTCTTTCTGTTGCTTTTGCGTTTGAGAAAAACATTTATCCCATATAATTTTGTTCTTGTAAGAGATATTTCCTGATTATTATTAGTATATGAATCATTGTCGTGTTGTTGTGAGTTTAGGTATATTTTTGTAAAAAAGAATGAATGTGAAAGTTGCTAAAAAGTTCTTTAAAGTTCTTTAAAAAGTTATCAAAAGATTATAGATTTATCCTGAAAGTAGTAGTAGATGAAATTATGGTGCTACAAAGGAATCTATACTGAAATCTTTATAACAACATGCAATATAAGAACTAAAATAATTTGATAGAAGAATTCTTATCAATCCACTAGATAGAAAAAGCTGATTAGAAAAATGAAACTCTAAAGGGTATTGTTCTATTATTCACCCTAAAAACTTAAGTCAATAATGCGTCTTCAACTACATCTTACTCTTTGTCAACAAGGAAAATACACTTTAAAGTTATTCTTACAATCTCCTCTTGAGCCTGCCCCTTCCTTCTTATAAAGAATGTCGTAATTGCTTATTTGTAGTAATAAGCTTATATGATTTTGCTATATTTATGAATTAAGCTTCTATAAGATCATAATGGCATATTATCATGTTTTTTCCATGGATGAACAACTTTTTTGCTCTCTAGAAGCGCTAATGCTCTACATATTTTCCACCTTGTATCATAAGGGCGAATAATGTCATCCAAATATCCTCTTGAAGCTGCAACAAATGGAGATGATAACTCATCTTGATATTCTCTTATTTTGCTATCTAGATCTGTATTACTTAAATTCGCTTTCTTATAGAGTATAGACACTGCGCCTTGCGCTCCCATCACAGCTATTTTACTATTAATCCAAGCATAATTTACATCTCCACGTATGTGCTTAGAGCTCATCACAATATATGCTCCTCCATATGCTTTACGAGTGATTATAGTGATTTTTGGCACTGTAGCTTCTGAATATGCGTATAGCAATTTTGCACCATGTTTTATAATTCCTGTATGTTCTTGTGATGTGCCAGGCAAAAAGCCAGGTACATCTACAAATGTTATTAATGGAATATTGAATGCATCACAAAATCTTACAAATCTTGCAGCTTTTACTGATGCATCAATATCCAAGCATCCAGCTAAATGAAGTGGCTGATTTGCAACAATCCCTACTGTACGACCTTCTAGCCTTGCTAATCCTATAATTATATTTTTTGCAAAATCTGCCTTAATTTCAAAGAAATCACATTCATCTACAACTTTCTCTATTATTTGCCTCATATCATAGGGCTTACCCTGATCTTCCGGAATGAATGTATTAAGTAACATTTCTATTCTGTCTGCTGGGTCAAGTGTATTTCTAATAGGTATAGTAGATCTATTAGAAAGTGGCAAAAAATCCAATAATCTCTTTGTTTGCTGTAAGCAAATTACATCATTCTCGCATGTTAAATCACATACACCGCTTTTAGTGCTGTGTACATAAGCTCCACCCAATTCATTATGCGTAACGCTTTCGTGTGTTACAGTTTTTAGTACATCTGGTCCAGTTATATACATATAAGAAGTATCATGTACCATAAAAGTAAAATCCATCAGTGCAGGAGAATACACAGCGCCTCCAGCGCATGGTCCCATAATAAGAGCTATTTGGGGTATAACTCCCGAAGATAATACATTTCTTTGAAATATTTCACCATATCCCCCGAGAGAATCCACTCCTTCTTGTATACGGGCACCACCAGAATCATTGATGAATATTATTGGAATACCAAGTTTCAAAGCTGCGTCCTGCATTTTATTTATTTTTCTTGCATGCATTTCTCCTACAGATCCACCCATTACAGTAAAATCTTGACTACATATCACTATTGGTCTGCCATTTATTGTACCATATCCAGTGACTACTCCATCTCCTAAAATAATATTCTCACTCATCTCGAAATTACTACATCTGTGCTCAACGAAGCTATCTACTTCTTCAAAAGAATCTGGATCCAGTAACACTTCTATCCTCTCACGTGCAGTGAGTTTTCCTGCTGCATGATGTTGATCTATCTTTGCCTGTCCTCCACCAATTCTTACTGAGCGACGCTTCAATTCAAGCAGCCCTTTTTGAATTTTATTAATCGGATCTTTTTCACTATTTCGTCTATCACTCATTTTAGAGGATTCTTTTATATCAAGATTATTTAAGTTATGTTTTGTACAAATATCAAAGTATTAGTACACACTAATTTAAAAAGCATAATATGACAATGAAATTAATCATGCATTAAATTTATAGAAAAACTCTAAGTATTAATTCCTTTACTAAATTTGCACATTGCTGTACGATACACAACCCTAATAATACTAGAATTGTATGATAATCCGTGCAATCTATTATAGCTATCTTAGTTATTTTTACAATTGTTATTACTAAATGAAGTTATCATTTAAAAAACGTCGTTTATTAGTGCAAGCCTTATACGCTTTTAGAGCGCATACTAATAATTATCACTTTTCTTGCGATGTTTGCGTGGGAAATATAAAAAATATAAAAGATAATATAACAAGGATATTGATTGATACTTTTATAATTGGACATTATTCACAGAAATATAGGTTATGTATTGATGGATACAATGTTAAAGATCGTCCTATTGTGGATGATAATAGTGATATTGTGCAAGTCTCTCAAAATATATTTTTATACACAAAAGATCATCTGCTTATTGTCGAGTTATCATCTATTTTATATGATGTGATTTGCAAAAATGATGAGTTAGATAAAATTATCTCATATTATCTCAAGAATAATTGGAATTGGAGTAGAGTCGCGAGTATTGTAAAAATGATTTTACGTATAGGAACATATGAGATTCTTTTTATTGAGAAAGAAAGGGGCGCTGGAGTAATCAGACATTATCTTGAAATTGCAAAAAACTTTAATCATTGTGATGACATAAAATTCATCAATGCAGTGTTAGACGCAATACTAAAAAAGTACATTACACACGGCGAAATATCTTTGCAAATAGAATAAAACAATTTGAAGTATTGCATGCATTCATTATGATGAATCTTTTTATGTTTAATTTGAGATTATAACAACATATTATGTGATAAGGTATGGGCTAAATTATATGGAAAAGAGTTTTGCAAAAATCATTAGAGGCTATAAGGCTTTTAGGGAGAAATATGTTCTGGGTGAAAAGTCTATAATGCAACATTTATCTATTTATGGACAAAAACCTGAAATTATGGTCATAGCTTGTTCCGATTCTCGCGTTGATCCTGCATTAATTTTACAATGTGACCCAGGTGATCTTTTTATTGTTCGTAATGTGGCGAATATAGTCCCACCTTATAAAAAGGATCAAGTTAATTATGCTACTGGCGCAGCACTAGAGTTTGGTATACGTTTACTTGGTATCAAACACCTTATTTTACTAGGACATAGTCAATGTGGAGGTATTGATGCATTATTTAGTCAAAATAATACAGAGAATAATGATTTTATAACTAATTGGGTATCTATAGTGAAAGCTAGTGATGCTCATGTTAATAGTGTAGATGATTATGCTAAAATAGCGCTTAAGCAATCATATCAAAATTGTATGGGGTTTCCATGGATAGCAGAAAAAGTTATGAAAAAAATACTACTAATACACTTATGGTTTTTTGATATAAAAACTGGGCAAATCTTTTTCTTTTCTCATATACATAATGAGTACAGAGCTTTCGATTCTGAAAATTTCTAATTAGATAAGTATTTATATCAATTATTTATATCAATAACTTAACATTTCAATTAAAAAGCGGAAGTGGAGTTGCGTATGCAGGACAATGTTTATACACTAGCCTTTAGATAGTGATAATTGATAATAAATAATTGACAGATTTGATAATAATCATAGTACATTGGTATTTAGTATATATCTTAAAAAAGATGGAAACTTGCATGTAAGAATAAGCACATTCTCTTTGTTTACAAAGAGCTAGGTGTAGTTGAAGAAGCGTTATTGACTAAAAGACTCTTTCACAAAAATAGAGATAGAATTTTGAAAACATAAAAACAAAAATGTTTATGCGTTAGGTTTTTATTGAGATGTCAAATACTACTACTGCTGCAGTATAATATAGATGCATTAGTGGAATCTATAAACTTAAAGCAACTATACTATTTGTGTGAAGTAAAATAGTAAAAATAACACATGTTTCTGCAATGTACGCATAGAAAAGATGTTTTAGCATAAAAATATAGATAAGCTATAGATAAGCATTTAGTTTTTATGCTATGCTAAGAATATATGGTTATTTGGCAAGTAATTTCCTGCTTGAGAATTACAAATGAGGTGTAGTAGGGAGGTTGTGTAGTTTGTAATAAATGATGTGAGAGCATTATTTATATTTTTATTGTAATTACTTATTAAGATCTCTCTATTTTTAACTCTTTGCTTAAGGTGAGTTATTAATTCCATCAATATACATTTCAAAATTACAACCTATAAATCATCTATATAAATAATATCTAAAATAAGTAAGGCTACATTAAAATAATCTCTCAGTACAATTATCAATTTGATTTATTTGTAAATTTTGTTGTAGATGGATCAAAGTACAAATTTACTACTCCTGTAGGGCCGTTGCGATGCTTCGATATAATAATCTCCGCGACATTTTGTCTATCACCGAATTCTTGTTGTATCGTGTAATTTTTTTTCTTATCTGTTTGTGCGTGTTTTTTGCCCATATAAAAGCCTTCCGGATATTCCTGTAATGATACATCATTCTGATGTTCTTTTTCTTGCACTATATCCTCCCCTTTCTGACTTAAATAATAGCTTTCACGATATAAAAATACTACTATGTCAGCATCTTGTTCGATATTACCACTTTCCCGCAAATCAGAGAGTTGAGGATGTTTATCTACTCGTGTTTCAACTGCTCGCGAAAGCTGTGAGAGTGCTATAACTGGTATGTCTAGTTCTTTTGCTAATGCTTTTAGTCCTTGAGAGATTTCTGCTATTTCTTGTACTCTATTAATATTAGAATTCTCTTTACTAGGGCGAATTAATTGTAGATAATCAATAATAATCAGGTTTACGTTATGTTGTCGTTTTAAACGACGTGCTCTTGTGCGAATTGCAGAAATCGTTAATGCTGGTGAATCGTCTATAAAGATTGGTAGTTCAGAAATCTTAGAGCTTTCGCGAGAAAGTAGTGTAAATTCTTCCACCGACACGTCTCCTCTATATATTTTGCTGCTATCTA
>NZ_JAJBJC010000272.1 GCF_021811825.1 Candidatus Anadelfobacter sociabilis
TAAGCCAAATGGAGCTAGTAACCCAAACTTTACTTCACCCAATTTCTTATCAAATTCAGTGTTTTATGAAAAGATTCCTAGTCTTGGACTTAGCAAAAATGACATGTATAAAACATCTACAAATTTAATGCACAGCAGTTCATTTGAAAAATTAAAGATAGCAAAAGAGAAAGAAGAACGTGGTATATTTGTCAGAAAATAACAATAATAACCGAATGAATATGACAACCTTTGATATTGATTTTGGAGCATCAATAAACCAAATATACAAGCAAAAAATTGATACAAGATCAAGTTCAGAAACAATTGCGAGAATGAAAATCAGCAAATTACAAAATAATGTTTTGAATGGAAAAGAGTCAAGTCAAGAATTACAACCTTCTTTGCAGAACGAAAGAGAATTAAATATGAATAATGATAAAACACTAGGAAGATCTGAAACTGTTCCAACTTTATTACAAGAGAAAAACGCCATCGTCGATAGTATTTCAAGATTATTTAATGTTTAGATCGAAATAATAGAAATCAACACAATATGTTAATACACGAATTACCTCCTAAAGCACCAAATAAAAACATAGAACAACAAAATAATATTAATTATCAAAATTTTAAAAGAAATGATGGTAAAAATAATTGATTGGAAATATCATTATTGCTGCAATTATACATAAAGATAATCTTTTATTAATGAGGAAAATAAAGAAATGCCATTCTCAATTATAATATTATAGAAATTTCAAGCAAGCATTCATCCAAGCATGAAAAGTCAAGCAATCATTCTCGAAAGAGTAATATTCAAGGATTAAAAATAAATAAATTGGAAATTGAAAATGGACAATCAGCTCTGGTAAGAAGTAGTCTCAATTCTAAGAAAAATTCAACAAATTTGCAACAATCTCATTCAGCAATTGATATTAGAAGAAAAGAAATAGCTAAAGATCATTCTTGATATTCTGATAATGAAAGTCCACCCAAAGCAGAAGAAAAATTGGCAGAGATTCAGTCTGGAGATGATTGGACTTGCATGTGGTTAAATCACTTTAAAAGAGAAGAGAACGCT
>NZ_JAJBJC010000273.1 GCF_021811825.1 Candidatus Anadelfobacter sociabilis
GCCAAACTTATTCATGTACTTGACCAACAAGGAATAAAAGATAAAGAAACGTTTGATATTATTTTAAGGAGACTGGATACATTGGAATTGCTAAAAGACGCATTTGCAAAAGATAAATTAGAGTATAGAAAAAGCGTTGATGATCTCAGACTTGCTTGCGAATCAGAATTCAATGCAGTTAAAAAGGCAGAAATTAATGATGTCAACAATCTGAATGCTAAAATAAACAACTTGATTGCTATTCAAGATGTTGTTGAACACTTAGCAAATAAAATGAATCAAATTGAGCAAGATGTTGAGGGAGTGAGATTCGAGAGAAAGGTATCTCCTATCAAAATAACAAACAAAGTTCCTGCTGATAACATCACAAGCTCAATGGCTCCAACAACAAAACTAATGACTGATCTCAAAGGTAGAAAGTCTAACACAGTTACTTTTGAAGAAAATGTAAGCTCAAATAGAAATTCAAGAAACGACGGAAACAGAGGATCACCTTCTGGAGAACTATCAGAAAGGAGAGACAAATTCCAGTCTCCTGATGTAAAAGTAAGCGACAGCAATCCAGCAAGAACAAGCTTCGGAAGACTATACACAGACTCAATAGGAGCAAGAAACACTGATTATGTAAAAATTGATGATGAAATTGTGCATAGAGATGATCTTAAATATAAACTAAGAGGAGATGATAAAAATGCATCAACTCCTAATAAATGTAAGAGTTTTATTTAATAAACCATTGCTTTAGTGACATTAAAAGATCTAATGAAAAACTCTGTCTTACCAGAATCGTACAAAGTCAACAAAATAAATGAAGATGTAAACAAGAGAGGAAGGTCAAAGGATAATTCAAGCAGACGAGACAAAAATAAAGATTCAAGCGCCTCAAAATACACTTATAGCAAACAAAAGGAAGTTAATAAATTGGCTGCTGGAGGTAACACAAAAGGTATTTTAAATTCATTTTATCTTTAACTGTTTAACATCATACAAAGCATTAAAGAAAAGCCCAGAAAGGATTCAGCAAAGGAGATCTAAAGGAAGAGATGACGATGA
>NZ_JAJBJC010000099.1 GCF_021811825.1 Candidatus Anadelfobacter sociabilis
TTTTAAATTGCAGCATACACGACATAGATCAACCATAAATGCTTGTGTTCACCTGCTCTCTACTCTCGCCCCTTATTGCCCAAAGGCAGCAAACCTCATATCAATTTGTCCGACCTCATTAATACATGATTCGCGTTTATAGTAAAATTCAGCAAAATACCTGTGTACCCTACTTTACGAACAAGAGAAATAAGAGATTGTTTCTCATAAGACTTTCTGCTAGCGTTATTGTAAATAGGTTTGGGGTTTGGGATGGTATGCTTAGCTTTGTTTACACTAGTTTGTTACTAACTATTTAGTAAGAGAGATTATAGTGCGTTATAGTGCGTAAAAATGTTATTACACATTGTACATTATAGATAAGAATAAGTAATTTCTATTACGAATATTCTAAAAAGTCGAGAAGAATGCTAGAAAAACAATGTGTTAGATGAAATAAATCTGAGACCAAAAACCAAAGACCTAGCAGTAATAAAATCAGTTTTGTATCGCAGTTTATGTTATCTAGTACACATTGTTTTTAGATAAAAATCACACTTCCAGTATTACTAGAATGAAACTTTGGTGCCTATCATATATGCAGTACCATTATTGGTTTTTACCGACTCAAAAGGACTAGAAAATTTGAATTTAGTTACTTCTAAGTATGGTAGCAACCCTGGCATTATAAGGTACTGAGCTCCAAACACAAGACCACTATATCTATGCGTTTTGGTATTATTTTTGACAGATTCAACATTGCATGGGCCATTTGCAGAACAATAACCAACAAACGTATTACGAGCTCCATCTGTTGGATCGGAAGTTGAGGAGTTTGCTATTAAACCAGCGCTATTTGAATGAATATATGTTGCGCTAAGACCAAGCTTACCATTGTTATAAGCTATTCCAGTTGTAAAGAACTTTTGTTGTTTTTTCATGTCATTGGTTAAATTTCTCTTAGACAACATACCAGACTTGCCAGCATCTCCTATAGATCCTACAATAGAGAAAGCGTTATACTTGATCTTTCCTCCGATTTGATACGCACGCAGTGGATGCGTGTCTTCTGTCTGAGATATGTTGGTGGTATTGGTATAAAGATACGGTAGTGATTGTCCGAACTCTCCACCAAGCGACATTTCAAATCCCACTTTATCATGTGAATCAGTATTATAACTATATTTTACTATACCTTCCACTATGTTTTTATACTCAAGTCCAGAATACACTTTGCGTATTGTTTTTGTCGTACCACGTACCTGAGCATCAGGCACAAAGCTAAATCCAGCACTAAATCCTTGTATTATTGGTGATAAGTAAGTCAATTTATTAGCTTTTTTTTGCATTACGTTTTCATATGGCATCAGTGGATACATAGAAAATAAACTACTGATATTAGGCTTATTTGTTACGTTTGTTGTAGAATAATATGCACCTCTATTAAAAATCCAATCAGGCTGATCTCCATCCATTCCACCGCTTCCTGCTGATATAGATACTGCATCAATTTTCATCAATGAGTTAGCACCAAGATTACTACCAGCCTCAAATCTACCATATTTATTTTGTAGGTATGCAAAAGCTATATCATTTCCAGGATAGCCATCTGCTGATTTACCTGGGGAGACATTCAATTTGTAGTATAAACCATACTCAATCTCCTCTTCAATCTTAGACATCAATACTTTTAGTTTTGCATTTTCTACTAATCCATTTTGCGGCGCATTGCATCTAGTGCTCGAGCAATTCATATCAGCTCCAGTATCACCCATATTTTTAAAATCATCAAGCTGAGATATACCACCATATTGCACATCAAAACTACCTCCTAATATTAATTTTGTTCCAGGAGTGACGACATAAACAGGTTGATGAGCTTTAGATGGTGCTAAAGGAGAAATAAGTAAATCTTTTATTTTTGCTCCTTCATCTAATTCATCTTTTGCAATATCATTTCTGATTTTTGATATTTCAGCATCAATATGAACTCTTGAGCCATTCTTAGAGCTAAGTACTCTATTTGATTCATGCAATTTTTTATGAGCGTTTGTGCTATTTTGTTCTTTTTGGATAGATGTAGCTTTCTTATTGTCATTTTTGAGACTTTTATTAATCTCTCTTTTTTTTGCGATATCTTGATGCACTTGTGCTGCATATATATTGCTAAGGTTTAATGTAGTACATAATCCAAAAACGGATACACCTCCAGCCAAAAGTCCGCAACATAAAAGAGCTCTGTTCTTCTTCATATAAAGTACCAATTTATTACTAATTAAACATACAAAAAATCATCTTCCAAGCTTTCGATAGAGTGCAGCAGAAAAATAGACCTAAATTCCTGTAAATCTACTAGGCGAATGTTTCGCTATGTACAGCATGTAAGACAAATTTATCGCACGCATGGTACAATCTAAAATTCACTAAGTAAATTAATTTATTACAAATTTGATAACGGATTGTTATAATAGTCAAAAAATCATTACCACAATGCAACAGTAATATATTAACAAATGACTAAAATTCACAAAATCCCTTACTTTTTATAATCAATGAGAATAAAAAAATAGAGATGAGATAAGAGAAGATCTGTTTGAATTTTCCATGTGCATAATGATTATTAATCATATAACCCACACAAGCTACACATGAGCATTGCGATGCATAACTTAAAAATAATTAATACGAAAAATTATAGAGAGAAACAAAATGATCAAACGAAATGTGTAACCCAAATCAATTTAGAATTTTGATATAGAAACACTAAACTACCAAATACACTAAATAACGGAATGAAAAAAGATGGAAGCAAAGTGTTGGATTACTCCCATCTTTCTAGTATATCTCTTAGTGATGAGCGCTATCCTTTTCTTTCTTCTTTTTTAGAGTTTTCTTCATTTCTTCTTTCTTTTCCATACTATTTTCCATCATATCTGTCGTGGATTTTTTATGATCTGTGGAATTCGCATCAACCTTTTCATTTGTTAATCCAGCATTATCCATAGAACTATGATTTTGCTTAGACTCAGGCATCTCTTCATTTGCAAAAGATAATTGAGCGCAAAACAATGTACTAGCAAAAAGCATTGCACAGCATAATAGATACTTTTTCATACAAATCATTTTTTATTATTTTAGTTTATAACATTTATAAATACACAAGTGCAGACTCACAATGTGTAACAATAGCTAATTCAAAAAAATTGAAAACACATCGAGCTTCACTAATAAAGGATAGAACATTCTTTATTTAGATCAATAAAAATTTAATATGATCTATAAGTTTTTTTTATATTAAGAAAATTGAAAATAATTTGATTATTAGATTAAGCAACGTTAGAGATATTTTATAAATATCTACAAAGCAATAAAATAAATTATATTTATGGTTACTACTTGAATATTATATTTATTGTAATTTGATAATAAAAATTTATTGCTTTAGATACAATTTATATGCTAACCTGAACTATTAGATGATTAATGGTAAAAACGTCCATAGGATGTAGTTTACTTTGTAGTGGTGTTCGTGCTCAATGCAGTTTTTTGCTGTTTTGTAGTATGATGTCCTTTTTGTTTTTTAATAGGTGTTAATTTGAGATTTAATCAAAAGGTATATATGCGAAATTCACATAATTCTTTATTTTTAACATTCGTTACTTGTATTATTGGAATACTTTTTTCCTTTGTTATCTCATATGCTTATGCTGATGGCCTTGGTGAAAATGCAGAAGCTATAGATAAAGTTACGGAGACTTTATGTATGGTAACAAATGCTTTAGGTGGGCCAGTTGGTAAAACTATAGCTATATTGATTGTGATGACAGTTGCTATCTCTTTGTTCTTAGGTAAGATCACATGGGGAGTTGCAATTACTATAGCAGTAGGTATGGGTCTGTTATTTGGTTCCACTCAACTTGTAACATTAATATCAGGTGGAGAAAATCCTTGTGAGCAAACGAAAAAACCATAACCATAAGGATGTATTCTTTTTTGATAATTTATTTTCATATTGTGGGGTTTAATTAGCAGTTTGATGAATGCAGGACGCAAGCAGAGAGCCCCCTATAATGATTGAAGTGATGAAAGATTGTAATATATATATATTCATACTGACGTTGTTGTGTTAGTGAAGTAAAGTAAATAAATATGATCAAAAAACTTATAATAATATGAAGCGTGATTGAGAGAATAAGAAGACCAGTATTAAATTATTGGTTATGTGGTTTTATTGTAATTAATTGTGATAAGATGTTAGATTGCGATATCTATTCTCTCA
>NZ_JAJBJC010000274.1 GCF_021811825.1 Candidatus Anadelfobacter sociabilis
GAATTGATGAAATTGGGTCATCATTTCTAAATCCTGTTAAAATCAAAGACTTTGAAGTACCAACTTCAATGTCAAGTGTTTTTGGGATTACTTCAGAAAATTTTAAAAATTGTAAGTACAACGATCTTATGAAAGAATATGTAAAAATACAAGGCATTAAAATATCTAAAATTGCATGAGGATGATATCATTCTATTCTACTTAGTGAATCAGGGTATGTGTTTACCTTTGGAAGAGGAAACCATGGACAGCTTGGACATGGAGGAAAGGATAATATTAGTATTCCAAAAATTGTATCATTCTTTAAAGATAAGAAAGCAATTGACATCGCTGGCGGCTTCTATCACTCAATAGTTTTAGTAAATAGTAGGGGTCCAAAATTAAATTCATTATCCTATGATATGAAGAAATTAATATCTGATCCTTCACGATGAGATATAACGTTTAAAGTTGGAAAAGAGATGTATCATGGCCATAGATGAATTATTTATGCAAGATGAAAGGAGCTTAATAAACATATTATGAAGGATGCAGTCAAATCAGATGAAGACTTTAGAGAAGAAATAGGGACAAATTCTAGAAATCATTGAGTAATGACAATTGATGATATTCAGCCTAAATCATTTAATGTTCTGCTTGAATTTTTATATACTGGAATTGTTCAGAATGTTCAAGATTTTGATAGCTTAGTTATTCTTGATGTATTTTGATTAGCTCTTAAATATAAAATCAAAAAGCTTTCAAGCGAATGAGAAGAATACCTATGAAAGAATATTGAAAGTTGCAACTGAGCAGTAATACTTGCTAAAACTAATGAGTTAGGAGAAGAAGGAAAGAAATTAAAAACTATAAGCTACAACTTTATTATAGAAAACTTTGGATCAGTTATTAGTACTCCAACTTTCTTAAACCTACCAAAAGAAATCATGGCACAAATATTTTCAAAAGCTTCTACACTAGGTGTAAAAATAAATGCAAATAATAACGAGGAAAGAGATTAATCTGATGTATTAATTACTCAATTAGTATTACAATAATAGGGGTTTTGGGG
>NZ_JAJBJC010000275.1 GCF_021811825.1 Candidatus Anadelfobacter sociabilis
CCACTTATGAAAAGAGAAAAAGAGGCACCAACTATTCAATATTTTGATGAGATCTTGACTGAGAAATCAGAACTACGTTAATTACAACAGGCGATAGATCATCTTAAAAGAGAAAATTTATGGAATCTTACCTTCGTTGCTATTTCTCTCTAATGGTTTTAGTCTTTTTCCTCCTCTTGAAGCTTGTGGTCTGTTATTTAACTTTTCATTTTCTTCTTGGAGTTTTGATAATTCATTAGCTAATTCTTGAATTTTCAGATCTTGAAGTTTGAGTTCTTTTTCAGATGGCCCTTCCATTCCTTTGCGAGATCCTTTCTTACTATCTGTTCTATGTGACAGCTCGCTTTTTATCATACTATCTTGTCTTGATTGATAATATTTTGCTTCTTTTTGTAATGTTTTAACATTCTTTCTTAAATCATTAACCTCTTGAAGCAAAACTACATTGTTCCTCATATAATTTGTATACTGTTGTCTATGATATGTAGAATCTTTTGTGATCATAATTCTTAAATAATTAACACTCTTTTCTAAATGGCGTCTGTTCTCAGCATATTCCTTCTGAAGATCTTTTTCTCCTTTATCTTTTCTAGTTTCTTCAAGTACATAAGTTTTATGCAATCCAACAATAGCAGATTTCAAATCTTTATAATTGTTTATAGTTTTCATTGAATCGTATAGATCATCTCAAAACTTTTTAATATATTTTTCTTGAGTTTCAAGTGTAACATTTTGATCTTTTATCTCTTTTTCAAGACCTGACTCTCTCATTTTTAAATCATCAACAATAAGACTTAAATTTTGATTAACTCTTTGGAAATGATCAAGTTCTTGTTGCATTTTAGAAGTTTGCTCTTTGAGTCTACCTATTTCTGCTTCTTTAGGATTTATATCTCTTTTTAACTCTTTAATCTTATAGTCAAGCACAAATTTAAATTTTTCTAGTTCTTGAGTTTTCTTTTTAAGTTGAAATATTCTGTTTTCTTTATCTGCTATAGTCTTTTTACGTTCTACAATCTCATTAAGCTGATTTTCAATTTCACTTC
>NZ_JAJBJC010000100.1 GCF_021811825.1 Candidatus Anadelfobacter sociabilis
TAGCAAATGATATAAGACTTTTATCTTCTGGACCTAGATGTGGCATTGCAGAGATATCAATTCCCGAAAATGAACCCGGCTCATCTATTATGCCAGGTAAAATAAACCCAACTCAATGTGAGGCCATTACTATGGTATGTGCAAAAGTTATGGGAAATAACGTTGCAGTTGGTATAGGTGGTTCACAAGGCCACCTGCAACTAAATGTGTTTAGACCGCTTATGATATATTCTGTACTACAATCTATAGAGATACTCTCAGATTCATTAAATAGTTTTAGAGAAAATTGTGTATTGGGAATAAAACCAAATTTCAAGAATATAGAGCATTTTTTAAATAACTCACTAATGTTAGTCACTCCCCTTGTAAAGCATATAGGATATGATGCTGCAGCAAGAATTGCAAAATATGCGTATGAGAATAATATTAGCTTAAAAGAGGCTTCTATTAGAAATGGTCTAACAGAAAAAGAATTCGAATCTATAATTGTACCAGACTATATGATATCACCAGAATAACGAAGTACTGTTTCAATTAAGGTACTTTAAAAATTCATGATGTTAGAGAAACGCTATGTTATTTAAGTGAGCCATAACACTCCTTAGATTAAGATAAACTGCGTTGCTAGATATTTTGAGTTGGTAAATAAAATAAATAAAGGATAATCCCATATACTAAGATTTGCGATCACAATTGATTTGATCAGATTTAGTAAATTCATATTCTTAGATAGTAAGTATGGTTTAGATTATTGACTTTTTTTGTTTTATCATTATAGACTCTAAGTTGGTTAATTAAGTAGAGATAGATGATTATATGGAGAAGTTAGTGGAATTGAGATTGCCTGTATGGACTCTTGACTCTAGGAAGGGTCAACAAGGCAGAGTGATGGTGGTGGGTGGATCTCCCGAATGTTATGGAGCACCAATTTTAGCTTGTATGGGAGCAGAAGCAGCTGGAGCAGATTTAGTTGGTGCTGTGATGCCTACTGAGCATTTAGAAGCTGCAAAAAGATGTTCTTTAAATCTATTTCTATATGGATTTAATGGTAAAATTTTATCTTGTGCTGATGTTAATAATATCATTGCAATATCAGAAAAGTATGATGTATTAGTTATAGGTAATGGAATAGGGAAAAGTTTCGAGTCAAGAGATGCAGTGCTTGAAATACTAGAAAGGGTAGATATGCCGATTGTATTAGATGCAGAGGCGCTAATACCAGAAATCTTAGACATCAGAGCAGCAAAAAATAAGCAGAGTTGGTTATTAACACCACACCATACTGAGTTTAAAAAACTTTTTTCACAAGAAATAAATTTAAAAAATATACATAAGCTTGCAGAAAAGCACAGTATCACTTTATGTGTCAAGGGAATGATAGATTATGTTGCATCTCCTGATTTTTTTTACGAAAATAGAACAGGTGTGCCACAAATGCGTATTGGTGGCACTGGAGATGCTTTAGCAGGTATTATGGGTGCATATTATAGTATGGGTATGGATCCGTTTAATGCAGCTAAGACAGCGATATTTTTTTGGGGAAGGTGTGGAGAAGTGATGATGCAGAAGAGTTATACATTGTCTGCATCTGCAATGCTGAGATATTATCCTAAGTTGGTACTAAAAATAATTAAACTTGCAGCAGAAAGAGGTGAATCTGGAGATTTTTGCAATACAATAGTGGCTAGTAATATGATGTACAATTAAATAGTACACAACAGCTAGCATATAGACATATAAATGTAATAGTAGTATTGTGCATTCATACGCGTTACTGTAATAGATAATTGTAAAAAGTTATCAAGATGGAAAGTTTTTTGAAAAATGCGAAATATATTTGTCACATAGAGAAGTATAAATTTTCTAAAACTTTCTCTAAGTTAGTTGAGCGCATTTACATAACATACTATAACAAAGGCTACAAAATTCATGTATTATGCGATTCAGAAAAAATAATGTTGAATATAGATTCAATTCTCTGGACCTATGAACAATTAAAGTTTCTTCCTCACGGAACAGAAAAAGATTCAAGTCAAGAAGATCAACCTATTTTACTTATAACAAAAATACATAACTCCCCAGAACGCGATATATTGATTGTAGTAAGCGATAATGAAGCGAGAATTAGAGAAATGTGGAGTTGGATTTCTAGAAATAGTGGAATAACAAAATATAAAAAATTTGTCATTGTGCAATGTCATTAATAACTCACCTTATGTAGTGGTTGGAGTATATTTGCAGATATCAGTAAGTGTTACAACAAGAAACAAGTAAAGATTCTAGCTGTGTAGTAGAAGGTGTTGGATTTGCATGCTAATTATCTTATAGCATAGAGAATGGAGATAGAGTTCTAATTTTATATAATTATATATGGAGAGTGAAGATGTTTTGACGAAGATGAGATGGTATATATAGCTGTGTGAAGTTGCTGGATAGTATTCAAGTAAATAGCGCTATTATAAAAAAAGAAGATGCTTATGATGAATTTGTTTCAGATTTAGCTAAAAGGAAAGTGGTTAGTGAATTAAAATCGGTATGATATGAAGCATAGAGCCCAGAGAGCAGCATATTTGCTTTACTAAATGAGATGAAGCGAGAAGGTTTTTATGACAAATTCATTATTGTAAACCGATAAAACCCAGTACATCTTTTGCAGTAGTGTCGCCTACCAAAATGCATCAAAATAGAATTCTTGAAACGAAGAACAAAAATGCTTATGGATTACTTTCTATCGAATATATTCTATTGAATATATAAGATACAGCTACTGTTGTAATTATAATATTTGTAGAATTTATACAAATTCGATGCAACTCACGCACTTGCTAAAGTTGGGTTGATGATTGTGCGTGAGTTGTATGAAGATATAAATTGAGTGACTAGAGTGTTTGTAAAGTACCGTTAGTCCATTAATACAGTAGAAAAGTATAGTGTGAGAGATGCAATACCCTTCCACAAAATAGAATAACATCTCTTGGAATTAGTGTTTTTCCGAATAGTTTAGGGAAGATATTTGGTCAGATATTGAGCTTATATAATCTATAGTGTGGATCAATTCTAAGCCTTTTTGTTTATGCAATATAACTACTATTTATATATTGTGATCAAAAATGATATAAGGTTATATAGTGTTGATCAAAGTATCTCATAGGAATAAATTGAATATGTGAAAATTATAGTAAATTATATATATAAAAGAAAAATTCTTTGAATTTGCGATAGAAGATATATGCATTTTTAATGATTTTACTGATTTGCTTGAATACTTTACTAAAGTAATATATTCGTTAAAGTGCTAATTATGAAGATAAGTAGGTATAGTATCTCATTTGCTTCCATCTTACATCTCTAATTTAGTCTGTGTGATAGATATTCATTGATGTATATTAAATACATATCGATTGATGCATACTAAGTGTTTATTAAAGAAATATTACTAAGATATTATAATATATAAAATTTATACCACTCGTTCTCCAGAGATAGATGTTCTACGCTTTAAATAACGTGTGTTACTATATTCTTTCTTTTCTGGGCTGTGCTCTCCTAGTAATGCTTTCCATTTATTTTTGTGGTTACTATATTCTTTGTGATGCGCTTTAGCTTTCTTTTGAATGCCGCCTATTTTACCAGAAATTTGGTGATCAGCAACTAACATCTTTTTTTGTAATTTCTCAGCATTATCGTAGTCTACTATTATAGAAAATTCCGCATCACTAATTTTTGTTTTTCTTTCTAAAATTAGCTCTGCTATAGTACTTAAATCAGATTTATTTTCTAATTTTGCCTTTTTCTCTAGAAGTTCTAAAAATTTTTTCTTAAATATTACATCTTTATCACTATTGTTTTTCTTGTAAATAGTTTGTGCTTTATCAGTCAATTTATTCAATTCGTCTTTTGTAAGTAATTTTAAAAATTCTAATTCCAAGCCTAATTGGTATTGTTTTTTGTTATAATTTTTGTATTCTTTTTGTTCAATATTTTTTTGTTCAATATTTTTCATATAATCTTTGATTAGATCATTGCTCTTTTTGTAATACATCGCTGTTAATGTATGATCAATATACTCATTTTTTGTTTTCATTATGCTTTCATTATGCTCCTTTGCTTTTTTGATTTCTGCTGCTGCATGTCCTTCTAATGTATTAATATTGTGAGTATACTCCTCAGCTTTATCTTTGAGGAGTGCGATTTTCTTACTAGCAACATGATCCGCTACAGCTCTTACTACAAAAAATGCA
>NZ_JAJBJC010000276.1 GCF_021811825.1 Candidatus Anadelfobacter sociabilis
ACAAAATTTGAGAAGCCTTTTTTTAGTAAATGCATAGACTGACTATACATATGCTGTTCTTTCGATTTGATAATTGTTATGATATGCTCATACTCTATTACATATTTTTTAAAGCTACTTAAATGAGTATTGTGCAAAAACAATATTGATCCTTTTGAGGGTAGATTTGATTTTAAATCATATTCATTCTTATCAGAAAAAATTTTTATAATCGGCTGTTGCTCTATTTTGTTAAATGAAGATATAGCAATAGATTGAGCGTAATCCATTAAATATAGATGATTTAATCTTCTTCTATTATAAATCTTATCAAACAATTCATTATCGATGATGTTTTTTCTCAAAAATATCATTACTCCAAAAAAATTCACTTCGCAAAATTCATTACATTTAGTGTATATCATACTACTCCTCACTAAATTCGGAATTAGCCACAATTTGTAGATATTGCAAGATTATTAAAATTTTACTAAACAAAGATGAGATAATAATCGTAAACCGTAGGCTGCATTATATCAGATTGTTATCCATATTGCAGCTTTTTATGATTTATATCATATCAATAATGATAGATAGCATTAATGTTATTTATCGATTATCAAACATCATAAAGGTTGTTTGTTGTATTCAAACAACGCAATAAGAAAGCAATAGCAAAGTTATTAGAGAAATTTTAATTTACAAAAGAAGCGTTTATTGAATGGGGGGCTTTTATGATGGAAACATATTTTAAAGTTTCATAAATTTTGCAATGTGTATTTTATTTACAAGAGATTTTTAAAGTTGGATTGTTATACAACTATAAAGTTTAATGTATTTTTTCTTTATAATTTCTATCTAAAGCAAAACAAATTTCCGTAAATCAAAAATTTTTTAAATATGTCGAATTTAATATTTGCTCTTTGTATGCGCCAAAACAATACAAAGAGAAGACAGTTTTTAAATATAACTCCTATAAAGTGAATTATAGAAGTAATGTTAACACTATAACTTATCATTTTTTCTAGTCTTGTTTAATTTTGTCCACTCCATTATA